>MGQW01000048.1 GCA_001798885.1 Deltaproteobacteria bacterium RBG_16_64_85 | reverse complement strand
GAAACCAGGACCCAGTGGAAGGCAAGTGCTTGACCGTCCGGATCGGATCCCGTCCCTTTAAAAGAAACCGGAGCAAGATTGTCGGAAGAAGCGGGTCCGGTAACCGATGCCACGCTCGGGATATTGTTCACATGAACGGTTGCGGTGGCGCTCCTTGCGGGTGTGCCTGCTGGGGTTGCCTGGGATACGGTCAGCGTGACGGTGTAGTCCCCCGGCACATCCGGCGTGAATCCGGAAGATGCGGAAAACGGTGTGCTGAGGGAGGCCCCCGAACCGGCGGGTTTCACCGTCAGCGACCAGGCGTACGGTGTAAGTGGGTTCCCGAAGGCCCCGGAACTGTTCTCGGATGTCAGAGATACCTGTGAACCTGGGACCGCCGTTGCGGGCGCGGTGATCGATGCGACGGAATTCCTCACTGCGGCAAGCGCGTTTACCTTTCCGTATCCCCACGTGGTGTTTGGAGCGGCAGACCCATCCGTGGGGGCGCTCGCCGTCCTCTTGATCCGCTCCCGCATCTGCGCGCCGGTGAGGCTTGAGTTGGACTGCCACGCAAGCGCCGCGATGCCGGTTATGTGCGGGGTGGCCATGCTGGTGCCCGCCATGATGACATAGTTGTTGTCCCCCGGGACGAGCTCGGAGGGCGGCCAGGTCCGATCAAGGGACTTGGCCGAGTAAATGATAAAGCCCGGTGCCGTTACGTCCGGTTTCAACCGGCCGTCGCGCGTCGGCCCCAGGCTGCTGAAAGAGGATAGGTTCTGGGCGGCCGAAGATCCGCCGGAGGTCTTCGTATTATATGAACCAACAGAGACGACAGCGCTTCCGTTGGCCGGCTCTGTGATAGTGCCGGAATCCGTCGCGACGTCGAAAGTGCCATACCTGTCGTCGATGTAGGCGTCCACTTTCCCTGTTTTTCCGTTCCGAGTCCGATCCAGCCGGATGGTCGCCGGCCCGCCTCCCGCCAAAGGGATGAAGGTGACGAATATATATGTGGTGCCATTGATAGGGTGCGGACCGCCAAACCTGTTGGAAACGGAGATCCTGCCGCCCGGCGAGGAACCGGAACTTCCCGAAGGGACGGTGACGACATCGGATCCCATTGTGGCGGTAACCTTGAACTGGTCTTCCCCCTCTGCCCATATATCCACGTATTCAGGCACTCCCGGCGGTGGGGGGCCTTTGAGGGAGAGGGGTATAGAGGCCGTCCCGAAGGAATCGATGCTTGTCTGAAAGTGCTCGTTTTTTCCGCTTTCGTTTCCCGCCGCAGCCGCGATGAGCCGCCTGCTCCCCGCGGGGCCTGCCGCAAGCGAGTTAATGCCGCTTTCGAACCCGCTGCTGCCGTCGTGCGGGCCAAGCATGAGCCCGAGGCTCAAATTCAAGGGGATCGGCCTTGAATTCGCTTCGGCAAACGAGATGAGATTCTGGGCCGCCGTGATGATGTCCGTCGTGAAAAAAGAGGTCTTCCCGATTAAGATCCCCGCGTCCGGCGCCATACCGGTGTACTTTCCCGCCGAGGAGAAGCCGTTGCCGGCGGCAATCCCCATCACGTGCGTGCCGTGGCCGTCTTCGTCTACCAACGGGTCGGGGGAAAGGCCGAGCGAGGCCAGGTTGGGAGAGGCGTAGGTGTGAACCACGCGGGAGGGAGAACCCTGCCCGGCGGTATGAAAGTCCAGGTGGTTTCCAGAGAGCCCGGTGTCCACCGCTGCGACATACATTCCCGTGCCGGTAATTCCCAAGTTGAAGGGAGCCGGCAATCCGGTTCCTGCCTGCACGTTGTCCGCCGAGACCGCGGGACGGCTCAGATCGAGGAGCGGCTTCGCACGCTTGGCGCTTTCGATGTAGGCCACCTGCGGCCAGTTCGATATGTATCGCGCCGCATCCCTTGGAATTCGTCCCGTGTATAACCGCGAATGGACCGGCCTGCCGCTTCCTCCCAGGTTCCCGAGCCTTGCCGGAAGTTCCGGGTCGTCGCTTTTCATGTGGATAAAAACAGGGACGGGAAGGTCCGGGGGCCCCGCCGCTTCCATCATTTTCCTTTGAGCGGCCACGACGGCAGGCTGGTCGGTCGCAAGAAGAAAAGGTTCGATCTTCCTGTTATCAGGGGATACATCGACCCCCGACAGGGAGATTGCGGCCACGAGTATGAAGCAGAAACGGGCGAGGGATTTATAAAAAACGGTTCTGCTCACGAAGGTCCCTGTTCGGTTATTTTGTTCGAGCTTTAGATGCCGCTTCGTAATAAATTATTCGGTCATTCTCCAGGAGGCGGGGGAGGTGACGGAGTGGGCCCGTGACGACCCAGATGGTGCCGGTCCGCGCCTGGATTGTGAACCCGGCGGCCTCCACGAGCTTTTCGTCCTTTTCGCCTGGCGGCTCCCGGAACCGGATGAGAAAATCGATCGGATCGTCCTCCTTCCCCTCCCCGAACCGGCGCATGATGTCCATTTCGAAGGCCGGGTCCAGACGGGGAAGCGCTCCCTGCCGGCAGAGGTAGTAGATCTTTTTCACCGACCGCTCCTTCAACAGCGGGGGGATGTCCGGGCTGTTGAGGAGGAGGATGGCCGTGTTGCCGAACATGTTGAGGACCGAGAGGTTCGCCTGGTCCAGCATGCGGGACTGGGACACGAAAGCATCCGAGCGGAAAACCACCACGCCGGCAAAAAGGGCCGGCAGATTTTCCATGATGACGATCCCGATCTTTTCGTCGGCTTTCGCGCGCAGCAGTTCCTTGTCCTCGGGCGTAAGCTCGACCCGGGGCTTGTCCTCCTTGCATCCGGGACAAAGAAGGGAAGCGATCAGAAGAAAGGCTGCGAACCGGCGGATCATCGGTTCAGGGGGAGGAGGAACCCGATCCGGAATGTCGCGTCGAGGTATTTGCTGTCGTCGTAGCGGTTTTTCAACTGGGCGGAGCGGATGATGGTGGGAAGCGGACCGTTTTCCATCCGGGAGACCAGCCGGACCGCCTCCAGGTAGGTCAGGTTCTCGATCTTGAAATCGAAGGACTCCTCTCGAAAGGATTCCCCATCCTTGCCGCCGGTGGATTTGAGACTGAACGCCGACTGCGGAAATCCGGCCTCTTGAAGGGCCGCGGTCAGGCGGGCGAGAGGAGATTCCTTCGCGTTGGCGGCGGCCGTGACGCGCAGGCTCTTCTGGCGCATGTCGCGATCGGACCGCTCCAGCTCGGGACGCATCTTTCGAAGGTCGGACAGGTCCTTTTCGGCAAGGGAGAACTGGCGCGAAAGGCTTCTCACCTTGGCCGCGTCCGGGATCACCACGAACGACAGCAGCAGGATCGCCGCTGCCGCGATTCCCCCCAGGATGAGGATCGTTCTTTCGCGGCTACGAAGCACGGGCAGGGGTTCCTTTATCGATGAGGATGGTGAACCGGAGACTGCCGGCCCTCGCGCTGCCCTGCGACTCCTGGACGGTCACGATCATTTCCGGCCCGAGCGCGGTGGAAAGGGCGGAACGATACGTCTCCACGATCGGCGCGGCACCCGCCTCGCCGGTCAGTCGCAGCCTCCCTGCGTCGAACGACACCTCCCTCACGGCGATGTTTTCCTTCGCCGGGAGTGCCTGGGAGACTTTCATCAGCAGGGCGGAAAGGCCGGGGGAGTCGGTCCCCAACTCCTTTTGCTGGCGGCGGAGCGACTGGATCTTTTCACGGATCTGGGCCGTCTCCTGCACGACCACCTTGACCCCGGGGACGGCCTCGGAGAATTCCTTCCGGATCTGCGCTCGTACCGAGGCCACCTTTTTCGCCTCGGCCCAGCGAGCGACCTCGAGGGATCCGAAAACGGACAGGACGGCCACGGCGGCGGCTGCGGATGCGATGCGAACCCTTCGTTTCTCCAGTTCCCGTTCCGACTCGGCCTCGGCGGACGTCCGGAGGGAAAACCCTCCGAGCTCGGTCGACAAGGAAGGCGCCAGCGCGGCACCGTAGGCCAAAAGAGATATTTCTTCGGCGAGGCCGGCGGGCCGCATGAACCCGGTCGCGTCGGCCAATTCCTTCGACAGGGCGGCGGGAACCTCGCCCAGCACGGTGACCGGAAGAGGGGCGCCCGCGGCCGGATCGGTCCGTATAATTTCCTGCCATTCCTTTGCCAGCTCGCCGGCATCGGAGGCCATGGCGTCGGGGAATTGGCGGGCCCAGCGGATCGATCCACCCTCCAGGCGAAGAACGACGATGTCGGAGAGAGTCGAAAGGAGGAGTCCCTCCGGCCGGTCCTCCGCGGAAAGAAGCGCGGAGAGGATCGACACGTGATCGGTGACCACGCGGTCCAGTGGGAATCCGGCCCCGGCGAAAAC
The DNA here is from genome assembly GCA_001798885.1 of Deltaproteobacteria bacterium RBG_16_64_85. Taxonomy (NCBI): domain Bacteria; class Deltaproteobacteria; species Deltaproteobacteria bacterium RBG_16_64_85. Next base: position 22,567 of record MGQW01000048.1, on the reverse strand, counting down.
CGCAACCGCCTTCTCCACCGCCTCCCGGCGAGCTGCGATTGCCAGATATCGGCCGGATGAACCCGACGGGGAAGGCAGCAGGTCGGACAGGATCTGCTCGTCCTCGATCGGCAGGTTCCCCTCGAGCTCCGACAGGTGGATTTTTTTCGCGCGCCGGAGGTCCTCCACGGGAAGCTCGATCTGTCGAAGAAAGGTCCAGGAAGGCGGAAGCGACAGCACGACTGTCGGGAGGCTGTTCTCGCCGGTCCCCTTGCGGACCTCCTCCGCGAGCCGGGCCGCGTCCTCGAGTCCGCCGTACGGTTCCCTGCAGGGAATCGTACAGGAGAAGCCAAGCCGTGAAGAGAAAAGGGACTGCTCCCGCAGGAGGGCAGAGAGGTGATTGCGCGTTATGGAGACGCCAAGGGTTTTCATTCGCGGTCCTAGAAAAACTGGAACTCCCCCGTCGGGGACAGGAGGGTCCCTTTGACTCTCAGATTAGCATTCTTGGCGTTTTTCGCCACCATGTCAAACAGGGTGGCGATCCTCCCTTCCAGCGGTTTCTGGATCCGTAAATGGAAGGTGATCGTCGAAAGGGAAGGCGTGAGGAAGCGGGCGATCTCTCCCGTCCCATCGACGTCGGACCCTTCATAAGATCCCGTGAAGGAGGATACGCGGATGGTCCCCTCGCGGACGACGAACTTCAGCTTGACGTTGCGGAGGAGGGCCTCCTGGACCGGGGAGCCCGGAGTGGGGACCGTGAACCGTAGCCAGGACAGGGACCCCTCCCCCGATCCGGAAACCTCACCCGAAGACGTTCGTTTCCACTGAAGCTCCGCAGAGTCGATCAGGAAGCCGGCCCCGGGCGCCGCAGAGAGAAGGGCAGCCAGATCGTCCGAACCGATACTTGCCAGGCGCAACCGTACTTTTCCCGGGCTCGAGATCATGGGGGACGTGCGGATGTCCAGCGTCGCCATCCCGCGCATCGCCGTCAAGTGGAACGGCAGCCACTGAAACAATCCAGCCCACTCCCAGGACGCCACTACCGAGTCCAGGGAAAGGGCGTCTCCGCCGCGGGGGACCAGGATCGCATTCCTGCAGACAAGGCGAAGCGGGAAGGCGATGCCGGCGTCCTCGCAGGAAAACTCGATTCCTTGCCCCGCGAGGGCCGATTTCATGGGAGAAAGGATGGTTTCCTTCGGCAGGGAGTACAGGAAGAAGGACAGGGAGACGAACATGAAGAGAAGAGCGCCCAGGGCCGCAAGGAACCAGCGGCCCCGGACGAATCTGCTAATCCGCAACGCTCCTCCCGGTCGTGCGCCGGAATTCGTGCGAGATCCGCCGGATGGCGAGCATGATCGCGGGGAGGAAGAGAAGGAAAGTGCCGGGGATCCTCTCCGTTTCGCCGGCGCGTGGATCCTTGACCATCGAGCAGCCTTCTTCCACCTCCGGTGTGTAAGAGTTGTTCGGCACGGCCGTGAAGTTGAGGTTCCGGTTGGCGCTCCCGGGGATCAGGCCCGACCAGAAAACGATGGTCTTTCCGCCTAGTACGGCGAATCCCGCCGTGGTGTAATCGTTGGGAAGCTCCGCCGGGAACTGGTTGAAACCGACGGAAATGGGGGCCGTCGCGAACGCGAAATCAATGAAGGGGTTCAAGCCCGACGTACTGATGGCGTAATAGGTTGCCGCCGTGCCCGCGTTGCCGTAACCGGTGAGGTGGATCTGCTGGAGCACGTCGAGAAACGCCTCCGGATGGTACAGGTCGAACGTCGATGGCAGGATGGAGGGCCCGAACAGCAGGAATAAACGGACCTGTCCGATCTCAACCGGACGCCCGGTCTTCGGTGTCACGGCGTCCGGGTTGAGGTTGGCGATCCCCATGCTCCCCGCTCTCCCGGGGAACGACTCGTCCGCTGCCAGAACGACGATGGAGGCCGTGGAGATTACATGGACGGAAGGGTGGCCCCAGGAGAACGTCCGCCCGAGAACTTCCGTCGCGCCGATCGCGATGTTGTCGAAAGTGGGGTTGGAAGTGACCAGCGAGTAGTAGATGCCTGAGGGGATAGGCGGGGAGTTGTTGGCCGCCCATACGACGTGCGAGTTGTTCAGCGAATCGATGTGCAGGTTCGGGACGGGCCGGAAGCCGTCGCTCCCCGTCACGGTGTTGTCGTTCCCGGAGGAGAGGAGCAGGGGAGTCCCGACGACCGTGGCGTTGTCCAACCCCACCCGGGCGAAATAAACGTGGAACGGAGCGGTAGCAGTGATGGTCGACCGGTTGGCGAAGGCCATGCGGACGGAGTTATCCGTTACGACCAGGTTGTAAGAGATGTCCTCGATATCCCCGGTGGTGAGCACGCCGGCGGGGAATCCCCCGACCTGGCGCACCGAGACCAGCGTCGCGGTGTTGCCCGAGAGGGCCACCCGGGCGATGTACGGCCGGTAGACGACATCCGAGGGGGTGGGCCGCGCCTGGAAAAGGATGACCGCCTCGGTAGCCGTCCGCATCGCGATCTTGGGGTGGCGGGCGTCGAAATAGGGGGTGTTGCCCCCGGAGCCGGTGTTGTCGATCGCGACGGGAGGGGTGAGGATGACCGTGCTGTCCCGCGGCAGAAGGAGATTGGTGAAGTCGGCGGCGCCGTTCACGGCGGCGAAATAGACGCGGAAGGTCCCCGAGCCGGTGGTGTCGCCGATGAACGCGACGTAGACGGTGTTTCCGTTAAGGGTAGCGTTAGGCTGGTCGAAGACCCCGGCGTTGTTGTCGTTCAGCGGGAAGGTGATTTCCGCCGCCGCGGTTCCCCGCAGGGCGGCGGTGAGCAGGACAACAACGAACGCGAAACGGAAAATGCGGGTCATTCAATCCCCCGGGAATGAAAAAGGATGGGTTTTTATTCTAAACGCCAGTAGCGCCATTGTATATCATTTCCGGACCGCACCCCCACGGCGTCGATGGTCCGCAAAGTCCCCGAGAGGTCTCCCGTCGAGCGGACGTGGTACGCAGTCCCTTTGACGTCGATCAGGTCGCGGAACCTCGTCTTGTCGTAAAGGTCCTTCAGTGCGGGGCTGACGTTGCCGATGTTCCGCGGGTTCTGGAACGGATTGTTCTTCCGGTACTCGATGATCTGGTCGGCCATGGCGGCGGTGATCTCGCCGGCCTCCGCAGCGTCCTGCCCCGCGGAGAGCGCGATGAAAACTTCTTTCGGGGCGGTGTTGATGTTCACCGTTCCCGAGGAATGGATCGTCACGAAGGGCTTGAGCTTCTCGAATCTCTCGGCCGTCATGCCGCGGACCAGCCGGAGTTCGTCCAGTGTGTCGAACAGATCGTTTTTCGCCCGGTAGGAGTACGGGAGGGAAAGGTAGTACGAGCTTTCGGCGCCCCCCACGCGCGGGGTGTCGTCGACGTCAAGCCAGTCGACCACGGCGTCGGCGATGGATGGGTCGATGTCGAGAATCGCCAGGAACTTGCGGAACACGGCAAGCCGCTGCTCGTCCGGGGCGTTCCCGTTCGGAAGGATCAGCCGGTTCAGGTTGATCTTCCGCTCCTCGTCCTCCACGGTCACCTGGATGGTCCCATCCCCCAGTTCGATGGAAGGCACGGGCCGGGACCAGACCTGGTCCAGGGTGTCGTACTTGAAGTCCTTTGCGTTTTCCCGCAGGGCGATCCTCGCTGCTGCGACACCCGCCTCGGCGAGGAGGGTCGCCCGGATGGAGTCCCTTCCGTAGGCGCCCGTCTGCGCCGCCCGGGCACCGGTCCGGAAGATCTCCATGGCCAGGATCACGATCAGCACCAGGACGAGAAGAGTGATCAGGAGCGCGACGCCCGCGTCGTTTCGCTGCTTCATACGGCACGAGGAGGAGGAACCGCTCCCCCCGGGAGACCCCTTCCGGGAACTCCTCCTCCGGGGGGTTCCCCTATAGAGGGTGTTGTGCCGGTCGTTCCCCGTTTCCCGGAGTAGATCCCCGTCGCCTCCTTTCCAGCCAGGGGAAGGAGGATGGTCCTCCGGAATTCCTGCCCCAGGAAATCCGTGAGCACCAGGGTCGCCTTCCTGGGCAACGTCCACTTGCTCTTTCCCGTGGGCGGCCAATCCTTCAGCCACGTGGTCCCGTCATACAATTCGACCCGGAAGCCCTGCAGGCGGGACGCCAGCCGGGACTCGCTTGTGGGGATCTTGTTCTCCAGCAGGGGAAGGTCGGATTGCTCCCGGTGAAGTTCTATGAACCTCCCGTCCTCGCTGATCTTCGGGAAATACTTGATCTTGACCATGTCCGACGGCGGGCGGGCGCCGGTGATATCGGGGAGGGAGTAGGCCGTGAAGATCAGGGTGGAAGCGGGTTTTCCCATGAACTGGTCCTGGCTGCACGTCAAGGCGGTGGCCTCGGCGCCGGTGGAGGAGAAGGCGCCTTCGAGGTCGGTGCCCATGCGGTCCATGGCGATCCGCAGCTGCCGGAAGCTGCCCGAGCGGTCGGTCAGGACCTCCAGCCCGCGCCCGGCCCCCGTGAAGGAAGAGAGCAGCAGCACGAGGACCACCGACAGGATCGCGAGCGCAAGCAGGATCTCGATGAGCGTGAATCCGCCCGGCCGTCTCTTCGTTTTCATTTGACGGCGATGCCCGCGAGCGACACCGACTCCTCATGGTCGCCCTCGCCCCACGTGACGGCCACGTCCACCTCGCGGGCGTCGGGGTGCATGGCTTGCTTCACGGTTTTCTTCCAGGCGTAGGCGTTGTCCATGCCGGGAAACCTTCCCTCGGATTCGCTGACTTCGGGGAAGGTCGTGGTGGTTTCGCGCAGGAGGGCTTCCCCCAGATAGGCGGCGGTGGTCCACCGTTCCGATCGTTCCTCGGCCGATAGGGCCTCGGACATCACCCGGTAGACAAGGATGAGCGTGGTCGACAGGATGGCCAGCGCCACGAGGACCTCAAGCAGGGTGAATCCCTCTGAACGGCATCCTCGCTCACGCATCTTTGACCACCGTCCCGGGAAGGACGTCCACGGATCCGTCGAAAGGGCTGATTTTGAGCGTCCATTCGGTCGGCTCGCCTTCCGGTCCGCTATCCCGGAAGAAGATCCTGGCGGCGGGGACCCTTCCTCCAGGGAGATAACGGATCTCGGTGACGAGGTCCAGCGGCCGTTCCGACCCTTCGATGCGGATTCCCGTGATCGTCAGCCGGCCGCCCAGCGGTTTCGGGGAAGCAACCTTCTTGCCGTCCACGATTCGGAACTGATAGGTCCCCGCGGGGGGATCGAGCACCAGACGTGTTTCCCGTTTCCCGAACAGGGCGAGATCGAACGCCTCCTCGGATCCGGTCGCCAGATTCCGGAAGACTCCGTTGCGATCGGGTTCTCCCACCGAGGCGAGGCGGGGGGCGGCCAGCCAGAGGATGAGCCCCAGGACGAAAAGGACGACCGAGAGCTCGATCAGGGTGAAGCCGCGGTTATTTCTCATCCCAGGAATTGACGTCGGCATCCTCGCCTTCGCCGCCAGGTACTCCGTCGGCGCCGTACGAACTGATATCGTAGTCTCCGTGCTGCCCGGGGAATACGTAGACGAAGGGATTCCCCCAGGGGTCCTTGGGGACGCGATCCAGGTAGCCTCCCTTTCGGTAGTTCTTCGGGATCCGTCCCGTCTCGGGCATCCGCACCAGGGAATCGAGTCGCTGGTCGGTGGACGGGTAGAAGCCGTTGTCCAGTTTGAACAGCTCGATCGCCTGCTGGAGGTTCTTGATCTGTACGCGGGTTTGCGTCCGCTTGGCTTCCTCGGTCCTGCCGACCAGCCTGGGCACCACGAGCGCCGCCAGCAGTCCCAGGATGACGATAACGACCATGATTTCGATGAGCGTGAACCCGGCCTGACGTCGAAGCCGGTCCCCTGTCGTTTTCCGTAGGTGCATTCCGTCCTCCTTACCGAACGATCTGTGAGATTTCCAGCAAGGGCAACAGGATCGAGACGACGATGCCGGCGACCACGATCCCCATGAACAGGATGATCAGAGGTTCGAGCAGCGAGAGCACACGGGACAGCCTCGCTTCGATCTCCCCGTCGATGGCGTCCGCCATCTTCGACAGGATGAAATCGAGTTTTCCGCTCTCCTCGCCGACGGCCACCATTTGCACAAGAGTCGCGGGGATCTCTGCGTGCACCCGAAGGGCCTCGGAAAGTGCGGCCCCCTCCACGACCCGGTCCGCCGCCGCCCCGATCTGCTCCGCGATGACCGTGTTCCCCACCACCGGGGCGACGATGCGGAGCGCCCGGTCGACCGGGATTGCACCCGCCAAGAGCGTGGAGAGGGTGCGGGAGAAACGGGAGAGCGCCGACAGGTGGGAGATGCGGCCGGTGAGCGGGAGGCGGAGCAGGAGGGAATCCAGGGACCTCTTTCCCTGAGGGGTAGCGAGATATCGCCGGCCCAGCAGGATGCCCCCCGCGACGAGAAGGAGAAGCACCCACCAGCCTGCGGTGAGCGCGTTCGTCAATGCGATCAGGATGCGGGTGGGCAGGGGAAGCGCCTTCCCGAGGTGGGAAAACACCCCGACGATCTTCGGGACGACGACCGTCAGGAGAAAGACGACCACCGCAGCGGCCACGATGGCCATGAGGATCGGGTAGGTCAGGGCGGACCGCACGCGGTTCCGCGTCCGCGCCTGCTCCTCCAGGTGGTCGGCCAGGCGGGAGAGGGAGAGAGGCAGCATCCCGCCTTCCTCCCCGGCGCGCACCATGCTGGCGTACAGCTCCGGGAACATCTTGGGGTGGGACTCGATCGCCTTCCCGAACGGCATCCCCTCGCGGACCGCCTCCTGCAGGTCGGCGATCATCCGGCGAACCTCCGGGTCGTCCATCTGCGAGCCCAGGGCCTGAAGTGCGGACACCACCGGTACCCCCGCCCCCACCAGGGTGGAGAGCTGCCGCGTCAGGAGGGGGAGAAAATCCTGGCTCCCCATGAGGGAAAAAGAGGGGAGGAGGCGATCGCCTTCCCGGCTTTCCGTAACCGCAAGAGGATACACCCCGTCGGCGTGGAGCTTCTTGCGGGCGGCTGGGAGATTTTCCGCGTCGAGGCTCCCCTTCTGCTCGATGCCTGCCTTGGTGATCGCCGTATAGCGGTAGATAGGCACCGTCAGATCCGTCAATCTTCCTGCGTAACCCGCAGGACCTCTTCCGCGGAGGTGATTCCCGCGCAGGCCTTTTCCGCTCCGGCCGCCAGGATCGTCCGCATTCCCCGGGATACGGCGAACGACTTGATGCCGTCCGCGTCGGAACGCGTGAGGATCAGGGCCCGCACACGATCGTCGGCGGGAAGGATCTCGAAGAGGCCCACGCGCCCCTTGTAGCCGGTGTTCATGCAGCTGGCGCACCCCTTGGCGGCGTAGAACGGCCCGGGAGGGGCGGCGGAGAGCCCCAGGTTGGCCCATTGCGCGGCGGTCGGGGTGTAGGGGACCCGGCAGGCGGGGCACAGCTTCCGGACCAGTCGCTGCGCCATGACCAAGGAGAGGGAGGAGGCTACGAGGAACGGCTCGATCCCCATGTCCACGAGGCGGGTCACCGCGCTGGCGGAGTCGTTGGTGTGCAGCGTCGACAGCACGAGGTGGCCGGTAAGAGACGCCTGGATGGCGATCTCTGCGGTTTCGACGTCCCGGATCTCGCCCACCATGATGATGTCGGGGTCCTGGCGGAGGATGGACCGCAGGCCGTTGGCGAAGTTGAGGTGGATCTTCGGGTTGACCTGGATCTGGCCGATCCCCTGGATCTGGTATTCGACCGGGTCCTCGATGGTGATGATGTTCTTGGTCCCCGAATCGAGGCGGCGCAAGGCGCCGTAGAGAGTGGTGGTCTTCCCGGAGCCGGTGGGGCCCGTCACGAGGATGATGCCGTTGGACCGCGAAAGGAAACGCTCGAAGAGGGAAAGATCGCCGGGGGACATCCCGATATCCGAGAGGCCGAGCCCCAGGCTCGAACGGTCCAGGAGGCGCAGCACGGCCCGCTCCCCGAAGGCGGTCGGGACGATCGACACGCGGATGTCGATCTCGTTCCCTCCCAGGCGGATCTTGATCCGGCCGTCCTGCGGCAGCCTCCGCTCGGCGATGTCCAGGCCAGCCATGACCTTGATGCGCGACACGATCGGTGCGTGCCATTTCCGCGGGGCTGTCACGGTCGGATAGAGGATGCCGTCCACGCGGTTCCGGACCACGAGCTCCTTCTCGTAGGGCTCCACGTGGATGTCGCTGGAACGTTCCTTGATGGCGCGGAAGAGGAGGGAGTGGACGAACTTGATGACCGGCGCCTCGTCGGGGGTCTCCAGGAGATCCCTCGTCTCCTCGATGGCCGCCTCCACGTCCAGGTCCCACTCGCCCCCGAGCCCCTCGACGATCTCGCGCTCCGGGGCGTGGATTTTCTCGTAGGCGGAGTCGATCTTCTTGAGGATCACGTCCTCCGGGGCGTTGAGAACGCGTAGGGGCCCCGCGAGGAACCGGATTTCGTCGATCGCTTCCGAGCTTTCCTGCTTGCCGGACAGGAGGACCAGCGACCCGCCGGCATCCCGGCAGGGTAGAAGGAAGTGCTTCCGGGCATACCCGATGGGGATCTTCCCGAGGAGCTCGGCCTCCGGGGCGAGGGCCTCCAGGCCCTGCGCGGCTTCCTGTCGGGTCTGCTCGCTCAAGGGATTACTTCGCCTGCTTCCCGGGGAGGATCTTTTCCACCTCCTCCTTGTTCTCTTCGATGAACGCGTCCATCTTCTTCTGCTGGTCCGTGGTCACCCGGGCCATGTCCTGGGTCTCCTTGATGATATGCGGCGTCAGAAAGATCAGGAGATTGGTCTTCTGGCGGCTGACCGACTTGAACTTGAACAGGTTCCCGAGCAGCGGGATGTCCCCCAGGAGGGGGATCTGCGATTCCGAGACGCTGGTGGTGTCCTGCATCATCCCGCCCAACACCACGGTGTCATCGTTCCGGACGAGGACGCTCGTCTTGGCCGAACGCTTCGTTGTCGTGGGTCCGACCTGGTTGACGTTCAGGATCGAGGTCCCCAGGATGGCGGAGGACTCCTGGTAGATGTCGAGGCTGACGTATTCGCTCTCGTGGATGTGCGGCGTCAACCGTAGCGTGATTCCGATGTCCTTCCGTTCGACGGTGTTGATGATGTTGGCGAGGTTCGTGGTGTTCTGTGCCTGACTGGTGATGAACGGCACGTTCTGGCCGACGATGATCTCCGCCTCCTTGTTGTCCAGCGTCAGCAGGTGGGGGGAGGAGAGGACGTTGACGTTGTCCCGGTTCTGGACGGCCCGCAGCACGGCCGTGATCGCTGGTACTTCCGTCCCGTCCGGCAGCTTGACCTTTCCCGCGATTCCCCCGGCGATCAGTCCCGTGCCGCCGAACAGCAGGGGGTTGCCTGTGGCCAGGGCGGCGAACAGCTCGTTGATGTTTCCCTTGAAATCGAAATTCGTGCCGCCGATGACGGCACCCTGGTTCCGGGTTTCGGCGCTGCCGCGGAACTCCACGCCGACGTCGCGCCCCTTGTTGAGGGTGATCTCCATGATCAGCGCCTCCACGTAAACCTGGCGGCGCCGGATGTCGAGCTTCTTGATGACGTCCACAAGCGTCTTGTAGTCGTTGATGGAGGCGATGATGATGAGGGAATTGGTGGCTTTGTCCGGGGTGATCCGGACCCCGCTTTCGAGCTCCGCGGTGATGACCCCTCTGACCGTTCCTGGAGCGGCACCGGGCGCGGTCGGGACGGAGCCGGGCCGCCGCTCCGACAGGTTGGAGAGGACCTTGGCGACTTCTTCGGCGTCGGCGTTTTCGAGGTAATAGACGTTGATCTTCCCGGTGTTCTCCGGCGCCGGGATATCGAGCTTCGAAAGCAATGCTTCAATGTCGGACTGCATGTCCCCGCTCGCCAGCACGATCAGGCTGTTGGTCCGGAGGTCCGGGATGAATTTCGGGGGGGTTCCCCGTGCTTTTCCGAACCGGCTACGCCGTGCGCCGGCAGGCGCCGGCGCCTCTTGATAGAGCGCCTCCAACGTCTTGCCGACCTCGGCGGCGTACGCGAGCCTTAACGGATAGATCCGGAGGATCGCCGAGGTGCCTTCGACATCGATCACGGCGAGGATCTTCAGGATGCGGTCGATGTTGGCCCGGGAGTCGATGAGGATCAGGGTGTTGGACGCGGGGAACGAGGTCAGCAGGCCGTCCTTGGAAACGATCGGCGTCAGCAGGGTGACGACCTCGGTCGTGTCGACGTATTGAAGCGGGATCAGGCGGGTGATGAACTCGGAGGCGGGAGCGGACTCGCCCTCTTTCGCCGTGGGGATGCTCTCCTGCTTGGCCTCCCGAAGAGGGACGATCTTGATGGTATTTCCCTGCTCCACCGTGGTGAATCCCTTCACGTGGAGGACCGAGAGAAAGACGTTGTAGGCTTCTTCGACGCTGATTTTCCGCGGGGAGATAATGGTGATCTTCCCTTGCAGCTTTTCGTCGAAGATGAAGTTCTTCTTGGTCTGCTCGCTGATGAACTTGACCAGGACGGGAAGATCCACGTCGGTGAAATCCATGGAAATAAACACCGGCGGCTTCTTCGCTTCCACGGCTTCAGTCGCCGCAGCAGGGGGCTTGACTTCCTCTGCGGGTGGAGCCGCGGGCTTGACCTCCACGGCCGGGTCGGCCGCGGGTTTTACCTCCTCGGTCGAGATCACCGGAGGTTTTCCCTCCCCGGCAGGTGGAGCCGTGGGCTTGGCTTCCTCAGACAGGGCAGACGGAGCCTGGGCCTCCACTGCGGGGGCAGCCGCGGACTTTGCCTCCCCGGGGGGGACGGTCGCTGCCTGGTTGTCGGCCGTCGTCTGAGGACCTCCCGCCTGGGGGAGGTCCGCCGCGAAAGCCGGCGCGGCGAGAAGCCATAAGGCCGCAAGGCCTGAGAACCATTTTCTCATAGCTTGCTCCCTGGTCATCGGATTTCGTAATTGATCGAGTTTTTCTGCCCCTGCCGGAGGATGTCGACCGTGACGCGCTTTTCGTCCTTCAGGTTCTGGAAGATCGTGAATATCTTGTCGGGGGTGGAAAGCTCTACGCTGTTGACCTGCTGGATTACGTCCCCCCCCCGGAACCCCAGCTGTTCGAACGCCGACCCCGGGCGAATCGCCGCGATGCGGTAGCCCGCGGACTTGTTTCCCTCGAAGTACGGTATCAGACGGACGTTGGTCATGTACTGGTTGATGTTGCCGGTCAGCTGGCTCACCGTCGCTTCATCCAGGGAAAAGAGATTATCCCCCAGCCGGGTGACGCGGATCTCCCCTGGGACGGCGGCGGGAGCGGAGGCGCCGGCACCGGTCACGGGAGCCGCCGGGGGAGCGACGGCCCGCGTCTTCGATCCCACCGGGAGGAGCTCAAGCTTTTCGCGCTCTTTACCGCGGTCCAGAAATACGAAATCCCGCTCGACCAGGGACAGGCGGACGCCGGGCTCCAGTTCGGCCCCCTCCCTTTCGAGTCTCGGTTCCTTCATTCCTTCCGCCCACAGAATTGCCCGTCTGGCCTGCCGCGAGTCGGACGTTACGGTGCCCAGGAGCACGAAGTTCGTTTTCGGCGCCGCGGCCTTTCCCCCGGATCCTGCGACCTTGGAGGGGATTTCCATTCCCTTGTCCGGGGCGAAGAGATTCGTCCACCGTTCCGGAGGAAGGGACACCGTCCTCGCGGTGTCCGCAGCCGTACTGCGGGCCGCCACGGCGGGTGGAGGGGCAAAGGACCGGGCGGTGAGGAGACGGCTCGCCGAGAAGCCGAGGGAGGCAGCCGTGACTGCGATGGAAATTCCTGCGATGGCGTAAAAAACCGATTTCTGCATTCTTTCCCCGGGGAACCGGTAATAACAGATCATTTTTTCCTGTTTTTGACGGGGAGTCAACGTTCTTGGGGGGAAGGGCGTTCGACCCCGCGAATCCCGAGCGGCGCTAAGGGGGGGCCTTCGGGCGTCAGAGGGCAGAACGGTGCGGTTTTTGCTTCCCCCGGGGGGCAATCGAAGTATATTGTGTACAAGCTATGAACTGGTACAACAGCATCAGCGTGAAGATCGTCCTGTGCGTCGTCGGGATGATCCTGATCGTGAACGGCGCACTGGCCTACATCAACCTCACCATCCAGAAGGAGAACCTCGACCATTCGACCCTCCGGACCGCTTCGCAGCTGAGCGAAACGATCAAGAAATCGATCCAGAATGACATGCTCGAAAACCGGAAAGAGGCCGCCTACAAGATCATGGAGACGATCGGGCAGCAGGAGGGGATCGAGAGGGTCCGGATCTACAGCAACGAAGGGAAGATCCTCTATTCCAGCGACAAATCGGAGGAGGGCGCGATGGTCAACAAGCGTGCGGAAGCCTGCTACGGGTGTCATTCGGAGGCTCGTCCGCTCGAGAGGCTGGAGTCGTCCGTGCGGAGCCGGACCTTCTTCTCCACGAACCGTGACGAAACCCGGGGCGAGGGGCACCGCATTCTCGGGATCATCAATCCCTTGTACAACGAGGAGGGTTGTTCCTCCGCGAAATGCCACGCGCATCCCGAATCGATGAAGGTCCTCGGGGTGATCGACGTCACCATGAACCTGGAAGACGTGGACGCACAGATGGCCAAGGCCCGCAGCCAGGTCCTTCTCGTCAGCGTCGTCTCGATCGTCGCCATCTGCATCATCGTCGCACTCATCCTCTTTCATTTCATCGAACGGCCGGTCAAGGAGCTTGTACTCGGAACGAAACGGATCTCCGGTGGCGATCTCGACCAATTCATCCCCGTTAAAACGAACGACGAGATGGGGCACCTGGCCACATCGTTCAACCAGATGACCCGGGACCTTCAGAAGGCCCAGGAAGAGATCCGGGAGGGGATCCGGAACCTGGAACACAAGGTGGAGGAGCGGACGAAGGAGCTCAAGGCGACCCAGTCCCAGCTCCTGCATTCGGAGAAACTGGCTGCCGTCGGGGCGCTGGCGGCAACCGTGGCGCACGAGATCAACAACCCGCTGACCGGCGTCTACACGTATATCCGGCTCATGGAGAGGAAGATCGAGCAGGGACCGTTCAGGGAGGAGGACGTCGAAACGTACAGGGGATACCTCGATACGATGCGCAGGGAGGTCGAGAGGACGACCGCCATCGTCCAGAACCTGCTCGATTTCACCCGGCCGAAGGATCCGGTTCGCAAGCAGCTGAACCTCGTCAAGGTGGTGGAGGAGTCCCTCTCCCTCATACGGAACAAGCTGAGCCTCAATAACATCGAGGTGGTGAACCGCATGAATCCCCTCCCGGATATCATGGCCGACCCGGCGCACATGAAGCAGGTGTTCATCAACCTCATGATCAACGCCTGCGAAGCCATGGAAGGGGGGGGAATCCTGACGATCAGCGGCGAATACGACGGGAAAGCAAACGCGGCGACGGTGAGCATCCGCGACACGGGCGTCGGGATCACGGCGGAGAATCTCGCCCGGATCTTCGACCCGTTCTTCTCCACGAAGGAGAAGGGGACCGGGCTGGGCCTTTCGGTTGTGCATGGCATCGTGACCCGGCACAATGGCAATGTGGAAATCGACAGCAGCCCCGGGAAGGGAACGAATGTCCGGGTCACGCTTCCCATTTCGTAAAGGAAAGCTGAAAAAATCGGAAACGTCATCTATATCCAACCCGTTGGGACGGTGGAACCGGAGATCCTCCGATGGCTGGTGAAAGAGATGGGTGACTGCCTCTGGGCGACCGCCAGGGCGATGCCCTCGATCCCCCTGCCCCCAGAAAGCTACGAGGCCGGACGGAACCAGTATTACTCGACGAAGATCCTCAAGGTGATGCTCAAGGAGGTTCCGGAGGACGCGCTCAAGCTCCTGGGGATAACCGACAAGGATATTTGCATCCCGATTCTGACATACGTATTCGGCGAGGCCCAGCTGGGAGGGACGGTCGCCGTGGTTTCGCTCGCCAGGCTGCGCCAGGAGCATTACGGCATGGCGCCCGACAGGCCGCTGCTCCTCGAGAGGCTGCGCAAGGAGAGCCTCCACGAGCTGGGGCACACCTTCGGGCTCATCCATTGCCCGTCGAGGGATTGCGTGATGTACCTTTCGAATACCGTGATCGACGTCGACAGCAAGGGGCGGTCCTTTTGCCGAGCCTGCCAGATGGCAGTGGAGTCACAAACAGGGGTAGGGAGGGATGAATGACGGTGGAAAAGAGCGTCAATATCCTGGTAGTGGACGACGAGGAGATCGTCCGGGACTCCCTGGGCAGCTGGCTTGAGGAGGACGGATACAACGTGGAGGCCGTGGAGAGCGGAAAGAAAGCGCTGGAACGGCTCCCCGCGAAGGTCTGGGACCTGATGCTGGTGGACCTCAAGATGCCCGGGATGGACGGGATTCAGCTGATGGAGGAGGTCCGGAAGACCCACCCCGAGATGCTGGTCATCATCATGACCGCCTACGCTACGGTCGATACCGCCGTGAAGGCGATGAAGAAGGGCGCCTACGATTATTTCGTCAAGCCGTTCAACCCCGACGACATCTCGCTGACGATCCGGAAGATCGTGGACCATCACAAGCTGGTCCGGGAGAACCTGTTCCTCCGGAAAGAGCTCAAGAAACAGTACAAGCTGCGCGACATGATCAGCAAGAACGAGAAGATGCTGGAGATCTTCGACCTGGCGCGAACCGTAGCGAAGAGCAGCTCGACGGTCCTCATCCAGGGGGAGAGCGGGACGGGAAAGGAGCTGCTCGCGAGGGCGATCCACGACGAAAGCCCCCGGAGCGAGGCTCCGTTCATCTCCGTGTCCTGCGCTGCGCTTACGGAGAGCTTGCTGGAGAACGAGCTCTTCGGACATGAAAAGGGGGCGTTCACGGGGGCCAATGCCATCAAGCGGGGGAAGCTCGAGCTCGCCCAGGACGGGACCCTCTTCCTGGACGAGATCGGCGACATCAGCCTCAAGCTGCAGATGGACCTCCTCAGCGTTTTGGAGCAACGGTTGTTCCGGCGCGTCGGGGGTTCGGACCTGATCGCCATCAGTTCGCGGATCCTCGCGGCGACGAACCGGGATTTGAAAAGAGCCATCGAGGAGGGACGTTTCCGGGCCGACCTCTATTACCGGCTGAACGTCATTTCCATCCAGATTCCTCCCCTGCGGGAGAGGAGGGAGGACATTCCGCTCCTGGTTGAGCATTTCATCGAAAAATTCAATATCGAAATGGGGAAGCAGATCCGCGGGGTGGGCGAGGGGGCGATGAGGATCCTGATGGACAACGATTGGCCGGGGAACGCGCGGGAACTGCGAAACGTCATCGAGAGGGCGGTGGTCGTGGCCAAGGGAAACGTCATCACAGAATCCGACATCAGTCTTCCTTCCATCGTTGGAAGAGCGGACCACCGGGCGAAATCACTCGAGGAGGTCGAGAAGGAGCACATCCGGGTCGTGCTGATCGAGAACCAGTGGAACATCGTCCGGTCCGCCCAGACGCTTGGGATCGACCGGGTCACGCTCTATAACAAGATCAAGAAATTCGACCTGAAAAAGGAGGGGACCGGAGCGAAGGAGTGTTGAAGAAGTCGATTCACTGTTGAATTTATCAGCAGTTCAATCCTCTGAATTTAAAAGCATATTCTATCCCTATCCGGAAGTGTAGAAAATCTCCACATACCGTTGTTTCCCTTCACCTTCTGTACAAGGAAGCCACCTCTATCCGTTTTCTCTGAATAAACGACAGGATATTGGGTGTCCGCGGCCTTCGAACTGGATTCGGCACGGGCATTGCTGTATACACGAGCGCGGGAAGGCGTCCCCGCAGAGGGAGGTTGGACAGATGGGATACATCGTACTCGCAATCGCCTACATCGTTCTGGGCATCATCGCGGCGGCGAGGCCGCGATCGGGGCATGCATGAATAATGCGATCGGGGTGAACGGAGGAAACGGAACCGCCGGAGAGGAAGGAGTGCGGCGATGAAAGAGAGAAAATGTCCTTTTCTTGAGACGAAAACCGTTACGTTCTGCAAGGCCTTTCCGGTGAAGATGATCCCCGTCGACAGCATGTCCTCCTCGAAAAGCCTCTGTAATTCGACCAACTTCCAGGAATGCTCCTTGTATAACGAGGTAAGCCACGTCGACAAGGGTTTGGAGACCGTCCGCGGATTCCATCTGAAAGCGGATTATTACTATCACCCCAAACACCTGTGGGTCGCGCCGTCTCGCGAAGACGAGAACGAGGCCAGAGTCGGGATCGACGACTTGGCGGGCAGGCTGATCGGAAAGGTAGACCGCGCATCGGTGCCCGGAGAGAACTTGCCGGTGAAGGAGAACAGCATTTGCTTCCTCCTCCATTCCGGCCAACGGACCGTTCGCCTGGTGGCGCCCGCAAACGGGGTCATCGATGCCGTCAATCCCAAGGTGGCCGCCGATCCCTCCATCATCAACGAAGACCCGTATTCCGAAGGCTGGATCTTTTCCATGCGGCTCAAGGGGAATGCGTTGACCGGGCTGTACCACAAGAACGTCGCCAGGAAATGGCTCGAATCCGAGGTCGAAAGGCTGCAAAGGGCGTTCGCGTCCGATCTGGGAATGACGGCGACCGACGGAGGCGAGGCGATCACGGATATCAGCGGCAGGTTGACCGAAGCGCAGTGGGAGAAGATCATCAGCCAATTTTTAGGGTAGTCGCGGGAGGTGCTCCATGGTCGTTATTCTCATCCTGCTCACGGTTCTTGCTTTCATCACGGTGGAATTGATCCTCAAGCGGAGGGAAAAGCTGCGGGAGGCGACGGAGTCCCTCGAACTCGGGGAGCCGGCCAGGATTTTCCCTTACCGGGCCGCGCACGAACTGCCCGGCGGTCTTTTCTTCCACAGCGGTCACACCTGGGCAAAGCTCGAACCTTCCGGAACCGTGCAGGTGGGGCTGGACGGGTTCGCCCGGGAGGTGCTCGGAAGAGTCGACCGGTTCGAGCTTCCGGCGACGGGAGTGAAGGTTCGACAGGGCGAACCGGCGTTTGCCGCGCTCCAGTCCGGGAAGAGGATCGAGTTCGTGTCGCCCGTCGACGGCGTCGTCTGCGCGGTGAACGATCAGATCAACTCCGATCCCCAAGGGGCGAAGAAAGAGCCTTACGAGAAAGGGTGGGCGGTCGCGGTCCGGCCTTTCAACATCGTCCAGAACCTGAAAAAGCTCCGGATCGGCGCGGAGGCCTCCGCGTGGCTGGAGAAGGAAGTGAGGAGTTTCGCGGAGTTCCTCTCTCTGCACAGGGCGGTGCCCAAGGAGGTCGGGGTCACCCTCCCGGACGGGGGGACTCACGCCGAGGGGATCCTGGAAACCATGGACGGGGAGATCCTGCAGATCGCGATCCGGAAATTTTTCCGCTGACGCGGGATTCTACAAGAGGGACGACACATGGCCATCAGCAGAAGGAATTTCTTGAAGGTCGCGGGGATGACCGGCGGCGCCCTGCTCACGGGCGGCAGGAAGCCGGCGCAGGCCCAACAGACCTCGGAGGGGGGCGTCGAGTTCAACGGGATGCTCATCGACACGACGAAGTGCATCGGCTGCCGCGCCTGCGAGGAGGCCTGCAACGAGGCGAACCAGCTGCCCAAGCCGGATGTCTCCTTCTCCAGCGACAGCGTGTTCGAGAAGAAGCGGGAGACCACCCCGGGCGCCTTCACGGTCGTGAACCGGTTCGCGAACGAGAAGAAGCCGGACGAGCCGATCTTCGTCCGGAGGCAGTGCATGCACTGCAACCAGCCGGCGTGCGCCTCCGCGTGCCTGTGCCGGGCGATGGAGAAGACCAAGGAGGCCGCGGTCGTTTACCACAAGGACCGGTGCATGGGGTGCCGTTACTGCATGATCGCGTGCCCGTTCGACATCCCGAAGTTCGAGTACAACAGCCCCACCCCCTACGTGTGGAAGTGCATCTTCTGCTACGAGCGGCAGCAGAAGGGGAAGCCGCCCGCCTGCGCCGAGGTGTGCCCTACCGGGGCGACACTCTTCGGGAAGAAGAGAGATCTGCTGGAGATCGCCCGGACCCGGATCTACACGGATCCGGACCGGTACGTCCACCACATCTACGGGGAGCACGAAGTCGGCGGGACCGGCTGGCTGTTCCTCTCCGGCGTTCCTCTGGAAAAGATCGACCTGAAGACCCAGCTGGGGACGACCCCCTATCCCGAGCTTACCTCGGGCTTCCTGTATGCGGTGCCCATGGTGTTCGTGCTGTGGCCGTCTCTCCTCATCGGGCTGAACCTCATCATCAAGGACGAAAAGGGGACCTCCCATGGCGAGAAGGATTGACGCGGCGCCCGCGCCCGCCGAAGGCGCCGTAACCTTCCGGCTGGTGGCGCGGGACACCATCCGTTTCGTTTTGTCCGAGCTGAAGCCGAAAGGAAAGATGTTGACGCCCTTCAACGTCATCAGCGGGGCGATCATCCTGCTGGGGCTCGTCCTGATCGTCATCCGGTTCGCTTTCGGGCTCAGTGCGGTGACGAACCTCTCCCAGAACTACCCCTGGGGAATCTGGATCGGGTTCGACGTGATCACGGGGGTGGCGTTCGCCGGCGGTGCCTACGTCCTCACCTTCATTGTCCATATCCTGAAGTTCAAGAAATACGAGCCGATCGTCCGCGTGACCGTCCTGAACGGCTTCCTCGCCTACGTGTTCTACGCCGGCGCGCTCCTGCTGGACCTGGGGCGTCCCTGGAACGTCATCAACCCCATCATCGGGAACTCGTTCGGGATCAGCTCGGTGATGTTCCTGGTGGCCTGGCACTTTCTCTTGTACATGATCTGCGAGCTCGTGGAGTTTTCCCCGGCGGTCGCGGAGTGGCTGAACTGGCCGAGGATGCGCAGGATCGTAGCGGGGCTCACGACCGGCGCCGTCATCTTCGGGATCACCCTGTCGACGCTGCACCAGTCGGGCCTGGGGGCGCTCTTCCTTCTGGCCCCGTCGAAGATCCACCCCTTGTGGTATTCGCACAACATCCCGGTGATGTTCTTCATCTCGAGCATCTTCGCGGGCCTCTCCATGGTCATCATCGAGAGCACGTTCACGCGCCGGGTCTTCAAGGACCGGATCGGGCACGATCTCCATGCTACCCACGACAGCATCCTCCTGGGGCTGGGGAGGGGAGCCGTCGGAGTCCTCTTCGCCTACATCTTCATCAAGATGATCGACTTCGTGCACTACAAGTCGTGGGAGCATATTGCCACACCGATGGGGTATTGGTACCTGGTGGAAATCGTCGGGTTCGTCCTCCTTCCGACCGCCCTGTTCCTTCAGGCGATCCGGAAGCGCAGCGTGAGAATGGTGCAATTCACCGCCTTCCTCACGGGGGTGGGGGTGATCCTGAACCGGCTCAACGTTTCCGTCATCGCGTTCAAGTGGTACGAGACCGTCCGGTACTACCCTTCTTGGATGGAGATCGAGGTGACGGCGGCCATTATCTGCATGGAGCTCTGGGTCTTCCGATGGGTGATCAACAGGATGCCCGTGTTCGGGGCTCATCATGAGGCGGTGGAGGTGGAAACCGCCGAGGATAAGGAGGTCGTCCGATGGAAGGCATCCGCTTTATAGACATCTATGCCACGAAAGGCATCGAGTATCTCATCGCAATCGTGTTCCTCGTGGCGTCCGTCCTCATTTGCCGCTACTTGTACTGGCCCCGTGGGACAGGGGCGGGGGCAAGGATCGCGCCGGAGAGCGCCGCGCGGTTCCGGGTCCCCGAAGGGCTCTTCTACCACCAGGGGCACAGCTGGCTTCGGCCGGAGCCCGGCTCCATCGGCATCGTGGGACTGGACGACTTCGCGCAGAAACTCATCGGAAGGGTGGATTCCATCGAGCTTCCCGGCGTGGGGTCCCGACTGGCGCAGGGGGAGAAGGGATGGAGCCTCGTCGTCGGTTCCATCCCTGTCTCGATGCTGTCGCCGGTGGACGGCGAGGTCGTTGCCGTAAACCAGGAGGTTCTCCGGTCCCCGGAGTTCTTGCGCCAGGACCCGTATGGAAAGGGCTGGCTGCTCAAGGTGAAGTCCCCCAGGATCACTGCAGACACGAAAAATCTTCTCTCGGGGAAACTGGCCAGGGCCTGGATGGAGAACGCGCTCGAAAAACTCCACCCGATCGGCCCGGAAAACGTGGGACCGGTCCTGGCGGACGGCGGTTTTCCGGTCGAAGGGATCGCGCGGGCTCTCGGAGGCGACAAATGGGCGGATCTGGCGAGGGCGCACCTGCTGACGGAAGGGGAGTAAAGCAAACGGCAGGGCCGGCGGGGACATTCCTTTCTCAAGTGCCAAGTTGAGGAGTGTCCTCGCTGTACCGGGATCGTCCCCCTGGTCGCTATCCGGCTACAGGCCGAGAAAACGGGAGAGGACCGATTTTTCCAGTTTCACGGCGGCCTCCAGTTCGCCGGCGTCCAGCCAGACTCCGTCGCATGCCGAGCATCGGTCGACCTTCAGCGTCTTATACTCGACTTCGATGAGATCCATGCCGCACTTGGGGCAGTGCATGGAATGCAATTCTTTCAGGCGCTTCTTCTCGGCCGCCGCCATATTTTTCTGTTTTTCTCCCTCGGCCTTTTTCTTGCGCTCGAACTCCTGCCGGGCGAAATATTCCTCTTCGCTCTCCGTCGGCTTCCTCGACATCCCATTTACCTCCTGACGAATCGATTTTTCCCCTCTTTATGCTTCGTGTGGGGATTCCAAACGTATCCGTGTTACTTGACCAGCTTGTACCCCGAGGGCACCGTGAAATCGGACGAGGGGATCGAAGAGACGTCGATCCTTTTTACCTCCGAGTAGAAATCGAAGAGAACGTTCCCGCCTTTCTGACCATCCTCCATGCTTTCGGCAGCTTTCTTTTTCGCGGCTTTTTTGGCCAGCCCTCCCAGAAGGCCGCCGACCCCCCCGGAAAGATCGGTGCCTTCCGATTCCTTTTCCGCTTTTTCCCTGCCGGCCTGCCGGGAGGCCTCGGGGACTTCGACTTCCCACTTGAGCGCGGTAACGATCGGGTAGCCCTTGATCTTTTCCATCTTCTCCTGCAGTTCCTTGAGTTTCTTCCGCACGGTCGGTTCGTCGTCGCCGAACTGGCCGGCTACCGCCGTCATCCCGAATTTCTTGGCCTCCTCGGGAGAGACGGAAATCCCCAATTTCTTCATGTAGGCCTTTGCGAATTCGAGCTCCTCCTTCTGCAGCGTCCGTATCTCCTTCGTCTCGGAAGTGTTCCAGAGGTCGTTGGTCATGGTGGTTTTCGACCGCTCCTTGGTTTCGATGTTCTCGGTCTCGATGAGCCAGGTGACGATATAACGGGTGCAGTCGAACCCGTTGATGGTCTTCCTTTCGCCCGTCGCCTTCACGGTGATCTCGTTCCGGACGATTCGTACCTTCGGCTTATCTTTCTTGGTCTCCTTGCCCTTTTCGGGCCGCTCGGAGGGTTCTTCCTTTTCTTTCGGGAGAGTGATGGGGCGCTCGGTGTAAACCTTTTTCTTGTGATCCAGGGTCCGGACGACGTCCTTGTCGATGTCCGTGATGACGTCGCTCCCCAGGTCCCCCGCGATCTTGCCGAGGAATCCGCCTATGCTGCCGGTCATCTTGACGCTGCTCGTCTCATGTTTTTTCAGCCCGCTTATTTTTTCAACGACGGCCGACTCGCTGGCGCCGATCCCCTGGATGCCTCCCGACTTGTTGAACCGTTCCACCATCACATCCCCTCTGGCGGCCCGGGGCGGACTCATGATGGCCAGGCAGAGAAGCAGGCCGGCGACGCAAGGAACAAGGCGATTTGTCATTTTTTCCTCCTCCGGAGGCATGAATGGCTTGGCGGTACCAGCGGGGTTCGAACCCGTTACCGCTTATTCTATCCCCGATAATCCGTGATCTCAACCTCGCAGGCGTCTCCTCGCAGGCGTCTCCGTCTCGCCATTCGAAACAGATCCGCCACGGATCTTTGATCCGGATGCGGCATTGTCCCGCCCGACGGTTGTTAGGCGTCAAGCGAAATCACGGCAAGCGACCAAATATTTGTAACCGTATTCGACAACAGGCTCCCCCCGTTGGTTTGAAACCTTACACTTCAAACCTGCGATGCCACGGTCCGGCTTGCTACGCGATCGCTTGAGATCTGACCAGCAAGCTTCAACAGAAAGAACATCCCCTGGCCTTACAGGATTAAATAGCTTTACCTCATCAATTCCAAGTCCGCTCAAAATCGCCAAATCGCCTTGTGCTTCCACCACAACACGGGTACACGCCGCGAGGGTATGTAGTGATGACGCGGTGAGACCACCAAAGATCGATGCATTTGCAATCGCTCCGTCGATATGAAATGGCTGTGGATCATACCTTTTTGCGAAGTTAATGATTTCGGTCTGTTCAAAAACCACCGGACTGCACGAAAGGCGTTCCCCCTCGTTCAAGTCTTCCCAAAATCTCTTCCCCATAATCCCTCTCTTGATTTTATCAGATTGCTTGTACGCGTAACGCTCAGGCCAAGCTGGGTCGCCCCGCGAGAAAATGGCGAGCCGTCGGCTTCAACCGGCGGTTAGCCAGCCTTTCGCAGCTCCATCGCCCAGGAGGAAAGCGTCTTGTCGCCATCGAGCAGGACCCGCCGGCTCCGATAGGTTCCTTC
>MGQW01000047.1:6535-11828 GCA_001798885.1 Deltaproteobacteria bacterium RBG_16_64_85 | reverse complement strand
CGAAAATTGGTTTCGGTATCATGACGAGGTTTACAAGGGGTTTGCCGTATCCTGGCTGATGGAAGAAGGTGTTGAAGGAGATCTTCGACCCGTGTGGTTTGAGAAGAAGGCCTAACATCTATATGACCCCCTCCCGATTGCGCGCCGTATCGATCACCTCGGGCGGTTGTCCTTCCCGTCGCTTCCGGATCGTCTCCCCCGTCCGATGGGGCGGATGTCGATAGTGCCAGGCCGCCTCCACCAGGACGCGCCGCACGTGCGCGTTGTCGGCTCGCGTGAGAGATCCGCGTCTTTGCTTTCCTCCGCTGGAGTATTCCGAAGGAACCAGGTCGATGAAGGACATCAGCTTCCGCGGAGATGCGAACCGGTTCAAGTCGATCGACTCGGAAAGAATCGTCATCGCCGTAAGCGTCCGCACGCCGCGCAGGGTTTTCAGTCGGGCCACGGCTGGGGCGATGCCCGGTTTCTGCGCCTCTTCTTCGATCCGCGCGTCAAGCCGGGCAACCCTCTCCAGCTGTTGATCCACGGCCAGGAGGTATTCGGCGAGCACGGTTTCGGCGTTGGCGTCCTCGAATGTCAGCGCACGAATCCATCGCCAGTGGTCCCGGGTCCACGATTTTCCTTCGGAGCGTCGTCTCTGGCGCAGCAGGAACTTCTGCAGCCGGTGGCTGCAACGCACGAGGTCCTCGTTGGCGTCCTCCCGGGCGCGGACCAGATACCGGAGCGCTTCCTGGGCCGGCGTGGGGACACAGATCGCCGTGAGTTCCCCCATGCGGTGCATGCGGGCCAGCATTTCCGCTTCGCATCGGTCCGTCTTAACCCGGTCTCCGGGCTTCGTGGGAATCAAGGACGGGGCGATAACATTGCAGGGGATCCCTTTCCCGTCGAGGAAGCGTCGCAGATCGTACCCCCAGGGGCCGGCCTCGTAGGCGCACCGGGCCTTCCCCAGCCCCTCCAGGCGCGTTGGCAGGCGTTACTTCCCCTTTGTCGTGTTCGGCGCTTCCCAGCGGGACTCCGTGTGCCCCGCTTCGTTCACGGCGACGACGACGATGCTTTCCTTGTGTACATCCAATCCGATCCAGGTGATAGAATCGTTCATAACCAGCTCCTCCTGTATTGTGGCTCTGATCAGATTCGCGCCCGACTAAACCACGTTATTACACGACAGAGCCGGTCAATCCAGAATGTCTAGACCTACGAGGAAAAACGTACGATGAGACCCAGAGATATATTAAATAAAAGAAAGAAAACTTACTTGATAATCACGGCGGTTAGTTTTGTCACATTGGCTATGGTAGCGTTTTTGGATAAATATATACCTCAATCATTGTTCAATATAGTATCAATTGGCTCAGGTACTGTATTTGCGGTTGGTATATTATTGGTGTACATAGGAATTAAATGTCCTAAGTGCAATAAAATATTGGGTCTTAAATTCGTATTTGCAGAAGAAACACTTATCCATTGTCCTCGTTGCGGAATTAATTTCGATGAGGATTCATTATAAATATCTGTGAACGATCGGGGAGATAAGTAACCCTTTATTCTGGGTTGATAGGTAACATATTTTCCCGATTCTTGCGACCCCGGCCGTTTTCGACCCTGAGGTCGCGCTTATCGATTCGCCTGAGGCGGAGGGGGCCGAAGGAGACCCTCCCAGAGCCCGTCGATGATCTCAGGCAGGTTGGCGTGCGGACAACCGAAAGGACATTGCGATCGCTCGACGAGCCCTTCGGGCCCCTTGATCTGGTATCGAACGATCCACTTGAATCCGGTTTTTCGGATGATGCCGTAGCGGTCGCACAACTCGCTCACGGAGATCAGGACCCGGGCGTGGTCGGCGATGAAGAGTAGTCTCTGGTCCATCGGTGACGTGTCCCTCCAGGGCATGAGGAACCTGCTTGGCGCCCGCCGCTCGGCTGGGGCGGTAGGCCGCCGCCCTATGGGTAAAACCTGATGGCGGGAACCCCGTGGCTGAAGCTGGGGGTCGGGTTTCTGATATCAAAGACAGGAGGAAAAGCATGAGCATTCGAGACACCGCATGGAACGTTGTCAAATGGAAAGTCATGAAGGCTCATCTTGGCTACACCGATGAGGAGATGAAGGCATTTCGAGAGAATCCGAGGAACGAAGAGGTCCTCACGAAGGCGCCAGCCTTGATCCACAAGACGATCGTCCTGGAGGTTGTTCAGTCTCACGGTTGCAACAGCCAACACAAGGTAGGTGACAAATTCACCTTTGATGGTGCCGGAAATCTCCTGACGAAACGTTGCCCAAAAAAGATTTGCATCTACGCGCTCAACGCGGCAACCTCGATGATCTTCGCATCCAACGAGCTCTTCTACGCTGGCATTGATCCCAATGAAATGCGGTTCAGGCGAGCCGCCTGCTTTGACGTTGGTGTGCAGTGTGGCGGCTGGGGCCGAATCGTACTCGAGCTCAGCGTACGGGACCGGAAGGAATCCTGACAACATCTTGCAACTGCCAGTTTTTCGGCGATCCTTCTTTTTGGGGAGGGAGGCAGGGGATTATGGGTACACGCAGCAGTTCATCCGGGCGCCGCAGGATGAGGTTCCTCGCTATGGTTCTGGCCGTTCTCGGGTCTACGGCTCTCTGCAACCCTGCCTTTCCCGACGAGCTGCCGTCAATCCGCCAGGGGATGTGGAAATTCCATCGCACGGTAGACAAGAAGACACTCGAGGTGACGAAGTGCACGAGCCCGGCGGAGGACATGAAAAAGCAGAATGCGATGCTCGAGAAAATCGGTTGCCGGTTCTCTCCCGTCAGGAAGTCCGGCAACACCTACAAGTTCACGGTGGACTGCTCGATCAAGAGCCCTTCGGGCGCCGCGATAAAGAGCCGCACAACCTCCGTCATGACCGTGGAAAGCGATAGCGCGTACAAGGTCGAGATCGACGTGGTGACCGATGGTCATACGACGAAGGAGCTGCTCGTCGCGCAACGTGTCGGCGATTGCAAGAGGTAGAGCGGCGCGAATCCAACGCGGCTATCCGGTCATCAATGGATGGAAAGGGAAATGTCGCACGGGAGGAAACCATTGACCGGGAGGGAAGCAGCCATGCCAGGCGACCCGAAGGCGGATGCGCTGACGAAATCGACGGTTACGGCGGTAAATCGCTTCAACGAGGCCTTCAACCGGCACGATGTCGACGCCGTGATGGCGGCCATGACGAAGGATTGCGTATTCGAAAACACTTGGCCGGCGCCGGACGGAGAGCGCTACGAGGGTCGGGAGGCCGTTCGGTCCTTTTGGGAGAAATTCTTCCGTTCCTCCCCCAATTCCGTTTTCAAAGCGGAGGAGATATTCGCCGGGGGAGACCGTTGCGTCGTCCGGTGGCGGTACGAATGGGTGGAAAAGGACGGCAAGCCCGGACACGTCCGGGGCGTGGATGTCGTTCGGGTGCGGGACGGGAAAGTGGCCGAGAAGCTTTCCTACGTAAAAGGCTGAAACGGTCGGGAACGAAGATTTCGCGAGGTGGCGCGCCGGCTTACCCAGGGGTGACCCGAAGGAGTACGTTACGGGTCCTGGGTCCGTCGAACTCGCACAGGAAAATCGCCTGCCAGGTTCCCAGCACCAGCTGGCCGGCCTCTACGAAGACCGAGACGGAAGGGCCGATCAGGCTGGACTTCGCGTGGGCGTGCGCATTCCCTTCGGTGTGCAGGTAGTTCCCCTTGGAGGGGACCATCGACTCCAGGATGTTGAGGAGGTCCTTCCGGACGTTCGGATCGGCGTTCTCGTTGATGGTCACCGCCGCGGTCGTGTGGGGGATGAAGATCGTGCAGGCGCCCTGGGTAATGCCGCTCTCCCGGACCACGTAGCGCACCGTGGCGGTGATGTCGACAAGCTGTTGTGCAGCTTCGGTCCGTACGTTGACGGTTTTCACGTTCATCGCGCTTCTCCCTGGCATCCCTTTGTAGCACAGGAGCTTTACAAGGGTCAAGGAAGGGTGTCCCTCACGGTGGACTTCCCGCTATAATGGGTCCCGTGACGCCGACGACGCGCTTGATATTGGCCTCCGCCTCTCCCCGTCGCAGAGAGCTGCTCCACGCCGTCGGGGTGCCGTTCCGGGTGGTCCCTTCCCGCATCGGGGAGGTCCCCCGGCAGGGGGAGCCGCCTCTACGGTTCGTACGCCGGGCCGCCCGCGAAAAAGGGGAGGAGGTGGCCTCCCGTTACACTTCGACATTCGTCCTGTCGGCGGACACAATCGTGGTTGCGAAGGGAAAGATTCTCGGGAAGCCCGCGGACCGGAAGGAGGGGCAGCGCATGCTCTCCCTGCTCGCAGGGCGCGAGCACCTGGTGCACACGGCGGCCTGCCTGCTTCGGGTGGACGGCGGGTACCGGGATGGATTGTGCGTGACCACCCGCGTCCGGTTCCGTCCGCTGACGGAGGAAGAGATCACGGCGTATCTCCGCACCGGCGAGAGCGACGACAAGGCGGGGGCCTATGCCGCGCAGGGAGCGGGAAATCTCCTCATCGACCGGATCTCCGGCTCCTTCACGAACGTGGTCGGCCTCCCGATGACGCAGACGCTTGCGATGCTGCTGCGGGCGGGGCTGCTCGTCGTGTCACGGAAGGGCTCCGGCTGGTACGAGTTCGCTGGAGGAAGGTCATAAGGGAATGGAGGAGCCGGTCAGGGACCGCGTGGCAAGGGTCCTGGAACGAGTTGCCCGCTCGGCGGCTCGTTCGGGCCGTTCCCCCGAATCGATCCGGCTGGTGGCGGTCACCAAGACGCATCCGGTGGAACGGGTCGCCGAGGCCTACGAGGCGGGCCTGAGGGTGTTCGGCGAGAACTACGTCCAGGAGGCGGACGAGAAGGTACGGGCGTTCCCCGACGCGGAGTGGCACCTGATCGGGAAGCTCCAGGCGAACAAGATCAAGAAGGCCGTTTCCCTGTTCGGCTGGATCCAGTCGGTCGATTCCCTCCGCCTGCTGGCCGACATCTCCCGCCGCTGCATAGAGGCGGGGAAGACGGTGCCGGTTCTCATCGAGGTGAATCTGGCCGGGGAGGGGAGCAAGGCGGGAATCCCGCCGGATGGGCTCGCAGGGCTCCTATCGCCCGCCGCCGGCCTGCCGGGTGTCCGGATCCGGGGATTGATGGCCGTCCCGCCGATGACGGAAGATCCCGAGGAGAGCAGACCCAATTTCGTGCGCCTGCGGGAACTGTTGGATCAGGTTGCCTCCCTTGGAGGGGCGGCAGGGGAAATGACGGAGTTGTCGATGGGGATGTCGAGCGATTTCGAGGCGGCGATCGAAGAGGGGGCGACGATGAT
>MGQW01000047.1:0-6527 GCA_001798885.1 Deltaproteobacteria bacterium RBG_16_64_85 | reverse complement strand
GCGTGGGGACCGCCATCTTCGGGAGCCGCGCAAGGAGGGCTGGATGAAGGGTTTGGGGTTCATCGGGGCCGGGAACATGGCGGAGGCGATGATCCGGGGGATCCTCGCAGCGAAACTGCTGCCGCCCGAAAAGCTGTTCGTGCTGGACATCCGTGCCGGGCGGACGGAGGAGCTTCGAAAGCGGTTCGGCGTCTCCGTTTCGCCCGGGCTCCAGGACCTGGTGCGAGGGAGCGAGACGATCGTGTTCGCCGTGAAGCCGCAGACGATCCCCGAGGTGCTCCGGAAGATGGCCGGTAACGCGGGCAGGGGAAAACTGTTCATTTCGATCGCGGCGGGGGTCAAGACCCGGGTTTTCCTGGATGCCCTCGGGAAGGGAAGCAGCGTGGTGCGCGCCATGCCGAACACTCCGGCGCAGGTGGGGATGGGAAGCACCGGCCTCTTTTTTGCAGCGGGCGTCAAGGAAGATCAGAAGGCGCGGACCCTCAAGATCTTCTCCTCTTTCGGTACCGTGGCCGAATTCTCGCGCGAGGAGATCCTGGACGTGGTGACGGCGCTGTCGGGCTCCGGCCCCGCCTATGCCTTCCTCTTCATCGAGGCGCTGGCCGACGGGGCGGTCCGCAGCGGGATGGGGCGGGAGGAGGCCAACCTCCTGGCGGCCTCTACCGTCGAAGGAGCCGCGAGGATGGTGCGGGAATCGGGAAGGCACCCGGGGCAGCTGAAGGACCTGGTCACCTCGCCCGGCGGCACGACGGCAGCGGGGATCGCGGCGCTGGAACGGGGGGCCTTTCGCGGGGCGGTGATGGACGCGGTGTTCGCCGCATGGCAGCGGTGCAGGGAACTTTCAACTTGAGGTGAAGGACAATGATCGTCATTCAGGATTTGCTGAGAGTCATCCTGGAGCCGCTCGGGATCATCCTCCACTACGTCCTGGGAGCCTACATCTGGGTGCTGATCATCCGGGCGTTGCTTTCCTGGGTGAGCCCCGATCCGTACAACCCCATCGTCCGGGGACTCTACTCGATCACGGAGCCGGTCCTGTCCTTCCTGCGCCGGAAGTTCCCGCTGATGGCGGGGAGCGTCGATTTCTCCCCCATGGTGGCCATCCTCATCATCTGGTTCCTTCAGATGGTCATCGACCGGCTGTTCCACTCGATTTCGGTCTGGCTTTCGTTCGTCGCCCGGTGACCGGGACGTCGGCCGCGTTCTCCGTCCGGGTGCTGCCCCGCTCCGCGAGGGAGGAAGTGGCGGGGATTGCAGGTGATGCCGTCCGGATCCGACTGAAGGCTCCGGCCGTCGAGAACCGGGCGAACGAGGCCCTCGTGCGGTTTCTCTCGCGGGCTCTCGGCGTCCCGTGCGGGCAGGTGGAGCTCCTTGCCGGCCAGCGCACGCGACACAAGGTCGTGCGCATCCACGGCATGTCAAGGGAGGAGATTTTCCGGCGTCTCGGTCTTGAGCAGCCTCCGGATCAGGCGGCCTCCTTGCGCTAATCCACGTTGTGCACCCAGCCGTACCGGTCCGGGATCTCTCCGTATTGAATGCCTGTGATCTCGTCGAACAGTTTACGTGACATCTCTCCCACCCGGCCTCCGTTGATGTTGAACTCCTTGCCGTTGTAGCTCAAGGTTCCCACGGGGGAGATGACCGCGGCGGTTCCTGTTCCGAAAATCTCGCGCAAGGACCCATCATGGAAGGTCTTTGTCACCTCCCCCATGTTGATGGACCTCTCGGACACTTTCCACCCCCAGTCGCGAGCGATCCGCAGGACGGAGTCCCGGGTGATGCCGGGCAGGATCGATCCGGAAAGCGGGGGGGTTACGAGTTCTTCTCCGATGACGAAGAAGATGTTCATCGTGCCGACCTCTTCGACCTGACCCAGCCGGCCGGCGTCCAACCACAGCACCTGGTCGTATCCCTTCTCTTTCGCCTTTTTCGCCGCCAGAAGACTCGCCGCGTAGTTGGCACTCGTCTTGGCTTCGCCCAGCCCGCCGTTCGCCGCGCGGACGTACCGCTGCTCCACCAGGATGCGCACCGGCTCGAACCCCCGGGCGTAATAGTTCCCGACGGGGCCGGTGATGATGAAGAACAGGTACTCCGCCGAAGGCCGTACGCCCAAGCCCGCCTCCGTGGCGATCATCGCGGGACGGACATAGAGCGACGTGCCTCGGGACGCGGGGATCCAGTCCCTGTCGGCACTCACGAGAGCGGAAACGGCCCGCAGTTGGTCCTCCGTTGGAATCCCGGGCATGCACAGGCGGCCGGCCGACCGGTTCAAACGATCGAAGTTCATGAGCGGGCGGAAGAGGCAGATCGTCCCGCCGTGGCCACGGTAGGCCTTCAGCCCCTCGAAGATTTCCTGGCCGTAATGCAGCACCATGGAGGCGGGGTCCAGGGCGATCGGTCCGTACGGCACTATGCTTGCGCCGTGCCACCCCTTATCCTGCGAGTACTCCATGCGGAACATGTGGTCGGAAAATATTTGCCCGAACCCCAGGGCCGAGTCATCCGACGGCCTCGGTTTTTTCTGCGCTGGCGTTACGAAGTGATTTGCGATTTCCATCGTGCTGCTCATCTCCCTGTCAAATAACCCGCTCACCCGACGCGACCACGGATATTGGATAAGGCAATATGAATGCCATAAGCACCTCGCAACGTCAATCGAGTCCCCTTTTCCCCCGATTGAAAAAATATCCCAAAGGATCATTCACATGCCAATGAACCTTTTGAACCTCGGTGAGCGTTTAAACTATATAGTTAAAATGCCCTTAACCTGGATATCAATGTATTGGAATATTCGATTCGGAATCCTGAGGGCAGGTGAGCGATGATCCGAACCGATATGCCGGACGGACCGATCCGGATCCTCGTCAGCTCCTGCCTGCTCGGCGAAAAGGTCCGGTACGACGGCGGCCACAAGCGCGATTCGTTTCTCGTGGAAACCCTGGGGCGGTTCGTCGAGTATGTCCCGGTCTGCCCCGAGGTGGAATGCGGGCTTCAGACTCCTCGGGAAGCGATGCGCCTTGCGGGGGATCCCGCCGATCCGCGCCTGGTCACCTCGAAAACAGGCCTGGATCACACCGGGAAAATGCAGGGCTGGATTCGCAGGAAATTGCAGGACCTCGAGGGTCTGGACCTGTGCGGCTATATTTGCAAGAAAGACTCGCCGAGCTCCGGGATGGAGCGCGTCAAGGTCTACGGCGAGACCGGAATTCCGGCGAAAGTCGGAGCCGGAATGTTCACGAAGGCCTTCATGGATCATTTCCCCTTGATCCCCGTGGAGGAGGAAGGCCGGCTCCAGGATCCTGTCTTGCGGGAAATGTTCGTCGAGCGCGTGTTTACCCTGCGGCGGCTTCGCGACCGGATCCGACAGGGCAAATCCCGAGGGAGTCTCGTGGAGTTCCACACCGACCACAAACTTCTCATCCTCACGCACGGGAGGACCAGGTACGCCGAGATGGGCAACTGGTGGCCCATGCGAAGGAACTCCCTCTCGAGGAGCTTTACAGGCGCTACCTGCACCTTCTCATGGAGGCGCTGCGGCTCCGGACCACTCCCGCCAAATGCGCCGACGTGCTCATGCACATGATGGGACACTTCCGGCAGTTCCTTACATCCGATGAAAAGCAGGAACTGCTTGAGGTGATCGGCCGGTACAGGAATCGCCTGATCCCGCTGGTCGTGCCCGTTACGCTGATCCTGCACCATGTCCGCAAATACGACGTGCCCTACCTGAAACGGCAGGTATTCCTCAACCCCCATCCTGTCGAGCTGATGCTCCGGAACCATGTATAACGAAGGGAGGAAACCCGTTCTCGTCACCGGAGCGACCGGCTACGTGGGAGCCCGGCTCGTCGCCCGCCTGCGGAGACGCGGTTTTCCCGTTCGCGCCGCCGGGCGAAGCCGGCAAAAACTTCTGACCCGCCCCTTTTCCCGGGACCCAGGCGTCGAACTGATCACCTGCGATGTTCTGGACCTTCCCATGCTCCGGGAAGCCTGCGCGGGTTGTTCAGCCGTCTACTACCTGGTCCACTCCATGGATCCCGGGCAGCAGGACTTCTCCCATGCCGACCGGGAAGGGGCGAAAAACATGGCCCGGGCCGCCGAACTCGAGGGCGTGGAGCGGATCATCTATCTGGGGGGACTGGGGGATCCCGGCGCGGGAATCAGCGAACACCTCCGGTCCCGCATCGAAGTGGGAGAGATCCTCGCGCGCGGTAAGGTCCCGGTGACCATTCTTCGGGCAGCAATGATCATCGGCGGGGGAAGCGGCTCGTACGAAATCTTGCATTATCTCGTCGACCGGCTTCCCGTAATGATCACGCCCCGGTGGGTCGGCACGGAATCCCAGCCGATTGCGATCCGGAACGTCCTCGACTACCTCGTCGGGGTCCTCGAAGTCCCTGCGACTGCGGGCGGGACCTTCGACATCGGGGGCCCGGAGGTGGTTTCCTACAGGCGTCTCATGGACCTCTACGCGGAGGAGGCCGGTCTCCGGAAGAGGTGGATCATCCCGGTCCCGGTGTTGACCCCCCGTTTGAGTTCCTACTGGATCGACCTGGTGACCCCCGCTCCTGCCTCCCTCGCCAGGCCATTGGCGGAAGGGTTGAGCAGCCGGCTCGTCTGCGGCGAAGACCGGATCCGGCGGCTCGTCCCGGTGGAGCTCCTGGATTGCCGCAGTGCCATCCGCGCTGCGATCCCCGGAAGACGACCCCTTTCATCGGAAACGGGCGGGGCCGAGGAAACCGGCGGGCGGGAGGAGGCGAAAATCCTTCCGGGGGACCCCGAGTGGGCCGGTAAAGCCCTGGCATGAAGCTGGACAGCATCCATACCCTGTGTCATCTCCCCGTTTCCGTTTCGGAGGCCTGGAATTTCTTCTCGGATCCCCGGAACCTCGAACGGATCACTCCGCCCTCCCTGGGAATCGAGATCACGTCCGACATTCCTTCGCGAATGCACCCCGGGATGCTCGTGACGTACACGATCCGGGTTTTTCCCGGCATCCCGGTCCGCTGGGTGACCGAAATCACACACGTCCTGGAACCCAGACTGTTCGTGGACGAGCAGCGTTTCGGCCCTTACCGGTTCTGGCATCATCAGCACCACTTCCGCGAGGTTGAAGGAGGAACCGCGGTGGAAGACCTCGTCCATTACGCCCTCCCCTTCGGCCCGGCGGGAAGAATTTTCGGCGGGGAGTTCGTTCGACGGCAACTTGACGGGATCTTCTCCTTCCGGAGGCGATTCCTCGAAGAGACGTTCGGGAGGCTGACCGTCCCTCGCGACGATACGAAGGGAAGATCATGACCTCCTCGCGGGATCGGAAGGTCGCGATCGTCTGGTTCCGCAGGGACCTGAGACTCGCGGACAACCAGGCCCTCCGGATGGCCCTGAGCCGGGGAGGGCAAAGCTGGTTCCTGGAAACGTTGACGGACGCGGACCTTGCGAACAACACGTTCGGGTGGCATTGGACGGCGGGATGCGGGGCGGACGCGGCCCCTTTTTTCCGAATCTTCAATCCCGTAATCCAAGGTAAAAAGTTTGATCCCGAAGGGACCTACGTGCGCCGCTGGGTGCCGGAACTGGCAAGGTTGCCGTCCCGCTGGATCCACCGGCCCTGGGATGCGCCGTCGGAAGCGCTACGGACCGCGGGAGTTCGAATCGGAAAAACCTGGCCCCGATCGTGGATCACGCCTCGGCCAGGACCAGGAGGAATTGCCAGGAGTATTTCTTCAACATGCCTTCGTCCCCGACGCCGGAATGGCACGGCGCATGGGGAAATTCAACCATGGTCGGTTTTCCGCAAGGGATCCTGCACCGTGGTTACAACTTCGGGGACATGATTGCGATTACAAAGATTTTTAATGCTGAATCGCGTTCCAATCATGCGAAAGATTAACCGGTTAAATTACATTCAGAATCGCCATCCCATTGAAGCCGTTCCTACCAGCCCGTCCAAGTGGGATCCGAAGAAGCCAGCGGCGATGGGCTCAAGGGTCTTGTCGGTCTTCGCCCAGAAGTACTTCCCCTCGACGCCTATAAACCATTCCTTGGTGATGTTGAAGTTCGCGCCGGCCAAGACGTGGAATCCGAAGGCATTCTTTAGATCGTCGCCGGACTCCTTCGTGACGACGGTCCCGAGAAGAGGAACCACCGTGGTGGTGGTTGCTACGGAATTCACCTTTGCGAAGTAGAGGCCGATCCCGGGGCCCGCGAACAGCTCGAGCCTTCCGATGGGCAGAATCCCCTTGATCGTATACAGAATATCGATCACCTTGAGTGAATCCTCCAGCAATTCGGTCGCGGTTGCGCCGGGGATCGGCGAGGTGACTGAAAACGATCTTCTCCCGTTGCTTTTGAAATAACCGACCCCGATCTCGGACGCGAAATTTTTATGGAAGTATCTGCCGTAATAAAATTCACCATTGAATCCCTTGTCGAAATAATCGAGGTCGTCGTGTTGCGGCGAATACGCTCCCAGCTTGAGCAGGAGGTAGTTTTTCGGGTCGCTATCTGTCGCGCCGGAATAACCGACG
>MGQW01000046.1 GCA_001798885.1 Deltaproteobacteria bacterium RBG_16_64_85 | reverse complement strand
TCGCCCCCTTGATCTTCTTGGCGAGCTTCATCGCCTTTTCGATGTGCGCGGCAAGGCGGGCCAGGATCGTGTCGAGGATGCCGCCGACCTCTCCGGCCGCCACAAGGTTGACGAACAGCTCGTCGAAGACCTTCGGGTGCTTCGTCAGGGCGTCGGCGAAGGTGGAGCCGCTCTCCACGTCCTCCTTCACCTTCAGGATGACCGATTTGAACGCCTGGTTCTCCTGCTGCATCCCGAGGATGTCCAGGCACTGCACGAGGGGAAGCCCCGCGTCGATCATCGTGGCGAACTGGCGCGTAAAGATCGCCAGCTCCTTCTGGCTGACTTTCGCCCTGAATCCCGGGAGCTTGAACCCCAGATCCTTGGCCTTGGGCTTGACCTTGACGGGGACGATCTGCTGCCTGCGCAGTTGCGCGAGGACGAACGCTTCGTTGGGCGCTTCGAGCTCCCCGGAAAGATTTCCGCCGGCCCTGGTCTTGCCTTCCCAGACGTATTTCGGCATCGGTTCCTCCGCGCTTGCCCGCTAGGTTCTTTTCGCGGCGGCCTGCGGGGCGTTGTGCGCCGCCGAGAGCAGGGTCCGGAACTCCTCGGGATCGGAGCTCCTTCCGACGGCGTCATCCAGCGTGATTTCCCGGCGCAGGTACGCAGCGAGCAGCGACTGGTTCATGGTCTGCATTCCGAACTTGGACTGTCCCACCTGCATCTGGGAGTAAATCTGGTGGACTTTCTCCTCCCGGATGAGGTTCCGGATCGCCGGATTGGGGATCATCACTTCCAGGCAGAGAACCCTGCCGAACCCGGATGCCTTGGGCAGGAGGATCTGGGAGACGACCCCCTCGAGGACGAACGACAGCTGGGCCCTCACCTGGGGTTGCTGGTACGGGGGAAAGACGTCGAGGATGCGGTTGATGGTCTGAACACACGAGTTGGTATGGAGCGTGGCGAACACCAGGTGGCCGGTCTCGGCGACCGTCAGCGCCGCCTCGATCGTCTCCAGGTCCCTCATCTCGCCGATGAGCACGACGTCCGGGTCCTGCCGGAGGATGTGCTTGAGGGCCTTCTTGAAGCCCTGGGTGTCCGCATTCACCTCCCGCTGGTTGATGACGCACTTCTTGTGCGGGTGCAGGTATTCGATCGGATCCTCGATCGTGATGATGTGCTCCTGGCGCTCCGAGTTGATCTTGTCGATCATCGCGGCGAGGGTCGTCGACTTCCCGGAGCCCGTCGGCCCCGTCACCAGGACGAGCCCCCTCGGCTTCTTGCACAGATCCTTCAGCACCGACGGCAGGCCCAGATCGTCGAACGTCCGGACCCGGAACGGGATCGTCCGGAACGCGCCCGCCACGGCCCCCCGCTGCATGTAGATGTTGGCGCGGAAGCGGCTCAGGCCCTTCACGCCGAAGGAGAGGTCCAGCTCCCATTCCTCTTCGAACCGCTGCTTCTGGGCCTCGGTCAGGATGCTGTAGCAGAGCCGTTTCGTGTCCTGGGGGGTCAGCGGCTCCGCCGGCAGCGGGAGCAGGCGCCCGTCCACCCGGATGGTGGGGGCGATCCCCGTCGTGAGGTGCAGGTCGGAGGCTCCCTTCTCGTACATGACGCTGAGCATCTCGTGTACCGAAATCATCGGCATCTTCTCCTTTTGTCTTCCCCGCTCAATCGGGAGCGGTCACCCGGAGCACTTCCTCCAGCGTGGTGACCCCCTCCTCGATCTTCGAAAGCCCCGACTGCCGGAGCGTCTTCATCCCGAGCCGGATGGCTTCCCGCTTGACGTCGATCGCCGATCCCCCCCGCAGGATGAGTTCCTTGAGATCTTCCTTGACCGGCATCACCTCGTAAAGGGCGACGCGCCCCCGGAACCCGGTGCCGTTGCAGTCGTCGCACCCCCTCCCGCGGGACGGCCGGGCCTGCTTCAGCCGTTCAGGCTTCATCCCCGCGTCCAGCAGCGCCTTCGGGAGGATTTTCACTTCCTCCTTGCAGTTTCCGCAGATCCTGCGGGCCAGCCGCTGCGCCAGGATCAGGTTGAGCGACGAGGAGACCAGGAAAGGCTCGATCCCCATGTTCAGCAGGCGCGTGACGGTGCTCGGCGCGTCGTTCGTGTGGAGCGTGGAAAGGACGAGGTGCCCCGTCAGGGACGCCTTCACGCCGATTTCCGCGGTTTCGTAGTCGCGGATCTCCCCCACCATGATGATGTCGGGGTCCTGGCGGAGGAAGGAGCGCAGCGCCGCCGCGAACGTGAGCCCGATCTCCTCCTTGACCTGCACCTGGTTGATCCCGGCGAAGTTGTATTCCACCGGGTCCTCCGCGGTGGAGATATTGTCGGTGGTCTTGTTCAGGTCGGCAAGGGCCGAGTAGAGGGTCGTCGTCTTCCCCGAGCCGGTGGGACCGGTGACCAGGATCATCCCATAGGGGCGGTGGATGGCCTCCTGAAAGTCTTTGAGCGCATCGATCTCGAAGCCGAGCTTGGTCATGTCGAGCTCGAGGCTCGCCTTGTCCAGAAGGCGCAGGACGATCTTCTCGCCGTAGATGGTCGGCAGGACGGAAACGCGGAAATCCATCTCCCTCCCCTTTCCGACCTTGAGCTTGATCCTGCCGTCCTGGGGGAGCCTTCGCTCGGCGATGTCCAGGCTGGACATGATTTTCAAGCGGGAGGACAGGGCGTTGCGCAGCTTCACGGGGGGGCGCATCACCTCGTAGAGCACGCCGTCCACGCGATAGCGGACGCGGAATTCCTTCTCGTACGGTTCGATGTGGATGTCCGATGCGCGCCTTTTGATCGCCTCGGTGAGCACGAAGTTGGCGAGCTTGACGACCGGGGCGTCGTCGACCCCCCTCTCCTGGTCCAGGGCCTCGAGATCCTCCTCCCGCACGATCTCCAGGTCTTCGTCCAGCTCGGAGATGATGTCCTTGAAATCCATCGACTGGTCGAAGAACTTGTTGATCGCGGAGGTGATGTCCTTCTCGGACGCCAGCACCAGCTCCACCGCGTAACCGGTCTTGAACCCGATGGCGTCGATGATCGCCATGTTCGACGGATCGGCCACGGCCACGATCAGCTTCGCCCCGACGCGGTTGATCGGGAGCGCGAGGTGCTTCTGGACCATTTCCTCGGGCAGGAGGCGGACGACTTCGACGTTGATCTCGTATTTGGAGAGGTCGACCACGGGAACGTTGAACTGGCGCCCCAGGAAAGCCAGCAGTTCCGGCTCCTTGATGAAGCCGGACTTGACGAGGACCGATCCGATCCGCTCCTTGGTCTTCTTCTGGGTATCGAGAGCGTTCCGCAGCTGCTCGGGGGTGATGATGTTCCCCTTCAGCAGGATCTCCCCGATTTTGGTTGCCATTACGGACATTGAATAGTCACCAATTAGAGTATTAATTACACTATATTTATCATAAAATTAATCATCATACTGCAACTGTTTTTCCGCCATCGATAGAAATGTCTCCGCAGGAACCTTTCTCCCCGTCCAGAGGAAAAAACTCCTTGCCGCCTGGTGGGCCAGCATCCCCAGGCCGTCGATGGCGGGGATCCCCCTCTTTCTCAACCGGCGGACAAGGGGGGTTCCCCCTTTCCGGTAGACTATATCGGCAAAACAGGAAGATTTCTCTATACCCCCCTCGGGAAAATTTTTCCACTCCCCGGACAGGCCGAGGGAGGTGCACTGAACGATCAGGTCTGCCCCGTGAAATTCCTCCATCATTCTGGAGGGTTTCAGCTCTCCCGCGGAAATCGACGCCGACGGGAACCGCGGAGAAAGGGTGCGGACGATCTCCGCCGCGCGCGAGGGGTGGCGATTCAGGACGGCCATCTCCTTCGCCCCGCAGCGGCAAAGCTCATAGGCGATCCCCCGGGCGGAGCCGCCCGCCCCCAGGATCACCACCCGCCGGAAGCGTCTCCCCCACCCCGCCCCTTGCACCGCGTCGAGTAGGCCGCTCCCGTCGGTGTTGTCGGCGAACAGCCGCCCCCGCCTCACGCAGACGACGTTCGCGGCGCCGCAGACGTCGACCGCCTCCGACCGTTCGTCGGCCAAGGCAGCAGCCTCTTCCTTGAACGGGATCGTCACGTTCCCCCCGAGGAAATTCCCGGCGCGGACGACCCGGAAAAAATCGCGGAGGAACCCCGGCGTCAGGTCCACGCCGACATATCGCAAAGGAAGGCCGAGCCGGGCGATGACGCCGTTGTGCATCGCGGGACTCAACGAATGGGACAGGGGGTGCCCGACGATAAACAGGAGGGATTCCAGGAAGCCCCGACTTCCGGTATTCCGCGAGCGAATCACCTTTCGAGTTCGAGGTTCCAGTAGGTGAAGTCGACGAGGTTCAGGAATGGCAGCCATTCCCGATGGATCGGGGCGCGAAGGGAGAAGGCGTATTCCGGCTTCCACCGGGGCCGCGCGGGGCGAACGATCGTGCGCATCCCGACCTCCTCGGGCAGCATCCCGCCCTTCCGCTTGTTGCACGGGAGGCAGCTGCAGACGATGTTCTCCCACGTGGCGTCCCCCCCCCGCGACCTCGGGACGACGTGGTCCAGGTTCAGCTCGTTCCGGGGGTGGCTCTTGCCGCAGTATTGGCAGGTGTTCCGGTCCCTGACGAAGATGTTGTGCCGGCTGAAGCGCACGGTACGCTTCGGGACCCGGTCATAGGCAACCAGCACGACGACCCTCGGGATCCGGATCATCCTCCCCACAAGCCCCACAGCCTCGTCGTGGGTGTGGATGGACAGCTCGCTCCACGACTGGAAATCGAACATTTCGTACTGGGAGTTGATGGCCCTTGCAAGCCCGGAGTAAAGAAGGCAGAATGCGCGGCGCACATTCGTGACGTGGACAGGGAAAAACGCCCGGTTGAGGACGAGCACACCGGAATTCAGCATGTCCTTTTATACACTGGCGGGAACACGCGTTCAACAACTTTGGCGGGCACCGGTCAATCCTTTTTCGCGGCAGTCAGCAGCGCAGCCGCGAGGAAGGGAAGCTCGTCGTCACGGACGGTCCGCAGGTCGAGGAGCAGCTTCCCCTTCCCGATTCGCGCCACGACCGGGGGATTTCCCTGCCGGAGCCTCCCCTCCAATTCCTCAACGCGCACGTCCGGATGGGACACGGCGACGCAGGACGTG
Organism: Deltaproteobacteria bacterium RBG_16_64_85; assembly: GCA_001798885.1. Lineage (NCBI taxonomy): Bacteria > Deltaproteobacteria > Deltaproteobacteria bacterium RBG_16_64_85. Next base: position 10,584 of record MGQW01000046.1, on the reverse strand, counting down.
GGGATCTGGACTTCGGGCATCGCTCCCCCGCCGGGGGAGGAATGCGTGCGTTCGACGGAAAGGAGCAACCCCCCGCCGTTCCCCGTCCGAACCCGCCGGACGAGCTTCCGCGCCCTCGCACGCACGGCGGGTTCCCCCTCCGTGATCATCGCCAGCACGGGGACGCGGGCAAGCGCCCGGTGCGGGTCGGCGTACAGGCTCAGCGTGGCCGCCAGCGCGGCCAGGCACAGCTTGTCGATCCGCAGGGCCCGGGAGAGGGGGTGCCTTTTCAACGGATCGACGAGGGCCTTGCGCCCCACGATGATCCCCGCCTGCGGTCCTCCGAGAAGCTTGTCCCCGCTGACGGTCAAGACGCCGGGGCCCTTCCGGAGCGCCTGTCTCATGGTCGGGGTGCCCGGAATGCCGGCACCGGAAAAATCGAAGAGGGCGCCGGAGCCGAGGTCCTCCATCACCGGGATCCCCCGCCGCTCGCCCAGGGCGGAAAGCGTAGCCGCCGAAACCTCCTCCGTGAAACCGGAGATGCTGAAGTTGGAGCGGTGGACCTTCAGAAGCAGGGCCGTGCGGCCGGTGATGGCCTTTTCGTAGTCCTTGAGCCGCGTCCGGTTCGTCGTGCCCACCTCGACGAGGATCGCCCCGCTTTCGGCCATGATGTCGGGGATCCGGAAAGAGCCGCCGATCTCCACGAGTTCACCGCGGCTGACCAGGACCTCCCGCCCCCGGGCCAGCCCCGCCAGGCAAAGGAGAACGGCCGCGGCATTGTTGTTGACGACGTGCGCCGACTCGGCGCCCGTGAGCGCGACGATCCGTTCCTCGATGTGGACGAGGCGGGAGGAGCGGCTCCCCGACGCGAGGTCGAACTCCAGATTGGAATAGCCGCGGGCCACCTCCAAAATGGCGCGGATCCCCTCCTCCGGCAGCGGCGCCCGACCGAGGTTGGTGTGGATGACGACCCCGGTCGCGTTGATCACCCGGCGAAGCGATGGCGCCTCCCCCGTTGCGATCTCGGTGGGAAGCCGGGACAGCAGGAGGGCCGTCCATTCCTCACGGCTTCGGAAAGGTCCCCCGATCCCGGAGGCCTCGCGGCGGAAGACGGAGATCGTTCTCCGGATGGCTTCCACTACGACGGTGCGCGGGACCCGGGCCAGGAGCTGCCGGATTTCCGGGGTTTCCAGCAGGGAGGCGACGGATGGAAGATTACGCAATCGGTCCGGATCGGGCATCGAAGTCCCCCCGGATCACCCCTTCGCCAATTCCCGGAGAAGGACCTTCTTTCCGTATTGGGCGTTCTTGATCACGAGGGACTCCGCCATGTCGGCGTTCCGCTTTCGGAACGCAGCGATGATCTCCCAGTGCTGGCGGATGGACCCTTCGATCTTGCCGCGCATGGCGAGAATCAACCGGAACCGCTGGAACTGCATCACCATGTTCTGGACAATGGCGTGGAGCTTCTCGTTTCCGCATGCCTTGAGGAAGATGTCGTGAAACTCGTTGTGAAGGACGAGGACCTTGCGAAGGTCCTTCCTGGCGGCGGCGACCTCCATCTGGCGGTTCACCGCCTCCATCTTGGCCATCTCCTTCTCCGTGAGCACCTTGGTCGCGCATCGCGCGGCGTACCCTTCGAGCACCATTTTCAGGTCGTAAAAGTCGGAGATGTCCTTGGCCGAAAGGGAGGCGACGATGGCCCCCTTCCGGGGGATGACCGTGATGAACCCTTCGGACTCCAGCTGGCGGAACGCCTCCCGGATCGGAGTCCGGCTGATGCCGAAGTGGTCGGCCAGATCGGGTTCCGCCACCCGTGCGCCGGCCGCTATCTGCCCGTTGACGATCGCATTGCGGACCGTTTCGACGATCTTTTCCCGGAGCGTCAAGTGATTGTCGATCTGGATTTTGAGTTTTTGCAGCAATCGGACTCCTGACCATATTACGGGTTGCCGGATAATGTATGCAGTATACACCTGTATGTCAAGGATTTTTCGGGATCGAACTTGCCCCGCCGGAGGGGATGGGATATCGTTTCCAGCCATGGACTGGACGATCCACACCACGGTTCCTTACCCGATGCTGGAGGTCCCGGAAACCACCCGTCTCCTCGCAGAGAACGGCGTTGGGCCCGAGATCTATTTTACGGCAAACACGCTCGACTCCATCACGCCGGGGCATGCCTACGCCGTGGCCGAGTCGCTGCGCGCGGGGGGGGTCCGAACCGCCACCTTCCACGCTCCCTTCGAAGACCTCTGGCCCGGCGCCCGGGACGAGGAGGCCCGCCGGCTTGCGGTCCGCCGGCTGCGTCAGGCGATCGCGCTCGCCCCCCTCTTCCGCCCCCGGGGGATCGTGGTCCACGGCGGGTACTACGGCTGGATCTACGATTTCGATTCCGACCGGTGGTTCGAGCCCGCCCGACGGACCTTCGAGGCAGTGGTGGAAACCGCCGAGAAGGAGGGCGTCGATCTCTTCCTGGAAAACGTCTTCGACGAGGCCCCGGAGCACCTGCTCCGCCTGAAGAGCGCAATCGGCTCGAAGCGCCTGGGATTCTGCTGCGACGCCGGCCACGCGACCCTCTTCTCGGGCCTTCCCGTCCACGAGTGGGTGGAGGCGTTCGGCCCGGACCTGCGCGAGCTGCACCTCCACGACAACCGGGGCCAGCGGGACGATCATCTTCCCCTGGGCGAAGGGGCGATCCACTTCCGGGGAATCCTGCACGCGGCGCTGGACGGGGGTTCTTCTCCCATCCTGACGCTGGAACCCCGCAGCATAGAGCATTTCCACCGGGGACTCTCCGCCCTCCGTGCCCTCCTGGCGGAACTTCAACGATAAGGGATCAGTGCAGGTCCTTCAGCGTCCGGTCCAGGAATTCGAGCGTGGCCATGCGGGAAAAACGTTTCCCCAGCCCCGTGAAAACGGGAGTCTCCTGCGGGTCCCCCGCGAGTTCCCTGCGCAGGGACCGGAAAAACATCCGCGCGACGTTCGGATCGTAATGGCGACGGAGGCAGGACCGGATCTCTCCCAGCGCCGCAAGCAGGGGAAGGCTGTCCCGGTAAGGACGGTCGGAGACCATGGCGTCAAACGCGTCGGCCAGCGCGATGATCCGCGCCCCCATCGGGATCTGGCGATCCCTCTTCCCGCCGGGATAGCCCGTGCCGTCCAGCCATTCGTGATGGTCTCTCGCCAGCTGGGCGACGTTCGGATAGGGGAACCGGATCTCGGATAGGATCTCGAAGCTCGTCTGCGGGTGCCTCCGGATCTCCTCGACTTCCTCGGCCGTCAGGGAGGACGGCTTCATCAGGATGGAGCGGGCCGTCCCGATCTTCCCGATGTCGTGAAGGATGGAGGCGATGTGGATCGCCTGCACCTCCTTCTCCGGCAGCTTGAGCCCTACCGCGATCGACACCGAGATCTTCGCCACACGCTCGGAATGCCCCCGTGTGTAGGGGTCTTTGGCCTCGATCGCCATCGCCAGAGCGCGGATGGTATCGAGATAGATCTCCTGCATTCCCGCCAGCAACCGCTCGTTTTCCTGAACCTGGAACCGCAGGATCTCGTTCAGGCGGAAGATGTCGGACAGCACCCTGTGGTTGGAGATGTGAGTGGACAGGAGAGACGTCATCACGCTCAGGGTTTCCCTCTGCCGCAGGGTCAGCGGCTCTCCCGTGAACGTGGGGCCGAGTGCCAGGAGGCCGAGAGAGCCGTTCCGGGTTCCGAGGGGGCAGAGAACATTCACCGAAAAGACCGGTACCGCCCGCTCGATGTCCGCAGCAGCCTTCCGGATTGCGCCGGAGATCTCGCGCCGCCCCATCCAGACCGGCTGGCTCGAGCGCCGAAGCGCCGAAACAAGCTCCTTCGACGTTTCGATCGGCGGGATCCCCGGGGGGAGGCCGCGGGAAACGCGTACCCGAAACTCGCCGTCCTCCTTGAGGAACAGAACCCCCTTCACGATCGAGTAGGTCCCCAGGAGGACCATGAGGGCGAGGTGGAGGGATTCGTCGAATTCGCGTGCCCGCGCGAGGCAGAGCGTGAAATCCCGCAGGGCCCTGAGCTTGAACGCCTCCCGCCGCCCCGCGGGGAGGCGATCCCCGCCGACGGAGCCGGGTTCAGGCCGACTGGGCGAAATACCCAAGGGCTTCCTCTTCCAGGTCGAATGCCCGAACGTACCGGGCAACGCCGGTCATCTGGAACAACTCGCGGTTGATGCGGCTTAAGGAACAGAACGCGAGCATCCCGTTGCGCTCCATGATCTTTTCGACGATGTCGATGATGATCGAGATCCCGATGCTGTTGATCAGGCGCGTCCCCTCGAAATTCAGGAGGATCTTCTTGCTCCCCGCATCGAGGGCTTCCTGGACCACCCGCTCCACCTCTTCACCCAGGAGGCTGTTCAGGTATCCGTCGATGTACACCACCAGGGCGTCGTCCGCCCGGCGCGTCCGAACCTTCAGATAACTCACGATGGCTTCACTCGGGACCCGGAGATCCCGCTCCTTCCTTTCCGGGTTCGTGACCCAGGTATTTTACCATCCGCACAACGGTTCCCCGCTCGCCTGTCGCGATCTCCACGTCGTCCACCAGCTCGCGGATGAGCTTGAGGCCCCACCCGCGATTGCGCTTCGACTCCTCTCCCCCGTGTCCGCCGCGAAACCCTTTCCCCTCGTCCTGGACGAACAGCTCGATCTTCTCGGGAGAGAGGATGTACCGGAGCCTCACCTTCCCCGACTCCGCGCCGCTGTGCTCGAAGGCATTGATGCACGCCTCGATGAGCGCCATCTTGATCCGGTCGACGGTGTCCTTGTCCAGTGAGGCGTAGGCTGCCACCTCCTCCGCCACGCGGGCGGCGACGATCTCCGTGTCCGCCTTCATCGGGAGCACCAGCTCGAACTCCAGTGGCTCCGCCCCCGGCGGGAATTCGGGAGCCTTGTGCTCTTCCGGTGTAAGGTCGAGCTCTTCCACCCCGAACAGGTTTAAAAAGAGGCGCATCTGGGAGCGGTGACTCAGGAAGATATCGTACTGGGCCACGCGTTCGAGGGCGGCAGGGTCGACGGATCCATCGAACAGGATCCACTTCCGGAGCTGCTCGGGCTTCAGCCCCTTCTCCAGGCTCAGCAGCCGGCACCGGTTCTCGAAGTGCTCCACCGCGTTGGCGGTCAGGGCCTTCTCCGTCATTACATCCGCCGCCCAAATCACCAGGTTCTCCTCGGAAAACTCGGCGTCGAGGAACCCGTAGGCCACGAGGTCGAAATCGAACCGCGGTCCGCCGCGGCGGGTTCGGTATCCCGTGGAGACGGAGCTGATCTTGGGCAGCCGCATCTTCTGCGGTTCCCTCTCCATCCCGATCACCACCTCCAGAAGTCCCTTCCCTCCGAACCGCTCCCGGAAACTGCCGAACCGGAACAGGAGCATCGGCACCTCGCGGCAGTCCCACCTCCGCATCAGCTCCTTGGTCACGCCGACCCACTTCTCCCGGCTCCCCTCCGTGGACTCCGCGGTGGCGCGGGACAGCTTGGCCTGCACCAGGGCCGCGCCGACCTGGGAGCTGCTCTTCCCCAAAACACCCCGCTCGAACGCCCAGTAAAGAAAGTCGGCCAGCACCGGATCGCCGACGAACCGCAGCTGCTCGAAGTCGGACTTGAGCAGCCCCTTGAACTCCAGCGCCGACAGGATCTCCCCGCCCTCTTCCGGGGAGGTCCCCAGGAGGGACAGCGCTCCCTCGAAGGTGTCGAGGGGAAACTGATCGCACACGACCCGCTTGAGGAATTTGATGGCACGGGCGCGCAACATCCGTTCGGGGAATGCGCTCTCGAAGAATTCCCGCCAGTACCGGTTGAGCTGCCCCTCGGTAATCGACAGGGCAAACAGGTTCTCGAACCCGATCTCGTCGGTCACCTGCGCGTCGCGGAAGGAGACCTCCTCGGCGAACATCCGCTGGTAGACCGGAATGTACCCCAGCCGCGCGGCCGCTCGGGCCTGGATGTGGCCGGGCATCTGGATCTTCCGCCGCTCGAACAGGGAGGTCCACATCTTCTCCGAAGCCGCGGGGGAGAGCCCTCCAACTTCCATCAGCTGGAACGACCCGAACAGGCCTTCCCTCTTGAGGGAGGAAGTCACGTGTCCCGGGGAGGAGCCCGAGAGGATCATCGGGAAATGTCCCGACTTGATGTACGGGCGCAGGATCGAAAGGACGGCGCCGTCGGGAATGTTCTGCAGTTTGCACGTATACTGGAAGTCGTCGAAGAGGAAGACGGGATAGAAGATCTCTCCCCCCGGCACGAACGGGAAGGAAAAGGCGTTCACCAGCGCCGAGAGGCCGTCGCCGCGATCCGTGAAACGCCGGTGAGCGAGGATGAATTCGCGGCAGTCGATGAGGCCGTAGATCCCGAGTCGATCACTCAACGCGTCGATGTCGAATGCCGCCGGGGGGGAATCCCCGAGAAAGACCAGCAGCTGCCAGAGGTATTCCTGGAGGAAATGCTGGGAGAGGGCCAACGGATGGGAAAGGATCTTGCTGAACGAGAAGTAGAACGGGAAGGGGCGCGGCGGGGCGGCCCCATCCGCGAGCGTCTGGAGGTCGTATTTCAGCTTGAGGAGAAGGGAAGTCTTTCCGACGTTGGGTGGCCCGTAGATCATCACGGACGCGCCGATGCCGGATTTCCCCTCGAGGCACACCCGCAGGAGGGCCGCCAGCTCATCGTCGCGGCCGAAGAACTCCTCCGCCCGGAACGAGAACCCGGCGCCCTGGTTCCAGATCAATCGCACTGCAGTGCGGCTCCTGTCTCGCTCGTGATCCTGTTAATTTAACTTGAAACCATTGATTTTTAAATAATTAGTTGGGAATGTAGAATCATCATGAGAACGATTCCTCCTTCCGTGCAGAAACCGTCCCGGTACAGCGGGAGCGAGGTGCGGCGTCCGCTCCTCTCCTGGGAGACCGCGAAAACCCGCGTCCTGCTTGCCTTTCCCGACGTGTACGAGATCGGGATGTCCCACCTGGGAATCCTCCTTCTGTACGAGATCCTGAACTCCCGGCCGGGAACTCTCTGCGAACGCGTCTTCGCGCCCTGGCTCGACATGGAGGAGCACCTCCGGGCAACCGGCGCGCCGCTTTGCTCCCTCGAATCGGGGCGACCCGCGCGCGAATTCGATTTCATCGGGTTCTCCTTAAGCTACGAGCTGACCTATTCCAACGTCCTTTCGATGCTCGACCTTTCCGGCATCCCCCTGCGCAACCGGGAGCGGGGCGAAGGCGACCCGCTGGTCCTGGGCGGAGGTGTGTGCACGCTCAATCCGGCGCCTGTCGAGGCGTTCTTCGACGCCTTGCTGGTGGGAGACGGCGAAGAGGCGGTGCTGGAAATCCTCTCGAGCGTTGAAGAATGGAAGGAACGGAAAGGGACGCGGCGGGATCTCCTGGAAGGACTCTCCCGGATCGAGGGGGTGTACGTCCCCGGCGTCTCCGCCGGGGTTTCCCGGCGCGTCCTGCCGGATCTCGCCCGCTCTCCCCTGCTTCCCGCGCCGATCCTCCCTTCGATGCGCGTCGTCCACGATCGCCTGAGCATCGAGATCTCCCGCGGCTGCACGCGGGGATGCCGGTTCTGCCAGGCGGGCTACGTCTACCGGCCCGTGCGGGAGCGCGACCCCCTGCTCCTTTTGCGCTATTTGCAGGAAGTGGCGCCCTGGACGGGATACGACGAAGTCGGACTGCTTTCGCTTTCGGCCGCCGACTACGGTTGCATCGACCGGCTGATCACCGAAGCGATGGAGACGCTTTCGCCCCAGCGGATCTCCGTCTCCCTGCCGTCGTTGCGACTGGATGCCTTGCGCGAGAACACCGTCCGGCAGATCCGAAGGGTCCGCAAGACCGGCTTCACGCTGGCTCCGGAGGCGGGCACGGAACGGCTCCGGCAGTCCATCAACAAGGACATCCGCGACGAGGAACTCCTGCGCTCCGCGGAGTGGATCTTCGCCAACGGCTGGCAGACGCTCAAGCTCTACTTCATGGTGGGGCTGCCGGGGGAAACGGCCGCGGACGTTGCCGCCATCGGGCAGATGGCGAAGCGGGTGGCCTCCGTCGCCCGCCGCCACGGGAAGCGGAACACGGTCACGGTGAGCCTGACCGCCTTCGTACCCAAGCCGCACACGCCGTTCCAGTGGGAGCGCCAGATCGGAAAGGAGGAGATCGAGGAGCGGATGGCGATCGTCCGCGCAGAAGTCGCACGGGACCGGAATATCGAGGTGAAATTCCACTCGCCCGCGGTTTCCGAGCTCGAGGGGGCGTTTTCCCGGGGGGACGGGAGGCTTTCCGGTATCCTCCTTCGCGCCTACCGGTTAGGGGCGCGATTCGACGCGTGGACCGAGGCGTTCCGGCCGGACGCATGGCGGCAGGCGTTCGCGGAGGCGGGAATCGACCTGCGTGAGTATCTAGCGGAGCGGAATCCCGCGCTGCCTCTCCCCTGGGATTTCGTCGACGCGGGGATGGACCGGGAGTTTCTTCTTTCCGAGCGCGAGAAAGCGCGTTCCGGTCAAGCGACCCCCGACTGCCGCTCGGGAGAGTGCTCCGAGTGCGGGGCCTGCCCGCAGGGGCTCTCCAACGTCACCTACTCCTCGATGACGACGTCGGAGGAGGCGGTGCCTGCCGCGGGAAAACCGGCCGCTTCCGTCGCCTGCGCGCCGGCCCAGGCAGGGCGACATCTCCTCCGCATCCAGTACTCCAAGGAAGGTCCGGCGAGGTTTCTCTCCGGGCTGGAGATCCAGTCCCTGTGGGGCAGAGTCCTGCGGCGGGCGGGCTTCCCCGTCGCCTACAGCCAGGGGTTCCATCCTGCCCCCCGTCTCTCCTTCTCGCCGGCGCTCCCCGTGGGAACCGAGAGTCTCGCCGAGTTCGTGGAGGTGGAATTCACCCTGCCGGTGATCGCAACGGAGCTCGAGGAAAAACTGCCCGCGGTCCTCCCGGAGGGGATCGGCATCGTCTCCGCGCGCCTTGTGCCCCCCGGCGGTCCCCGCCTCTCCGGCTTCGACATCCATGGCACCTACCGGATCGAACCCATCCACCCTTCCGGATTCCCGGAGAACGCGACCTCCGGCCGGGCCGTGGAGGCGTGGGAAAAGTTCGCCGCATCCGAGTCCTTCCCGGTGACGGTCTCGCGGGAGGAAACGCGCCTTACGATCGACCTCAGGGCCCTGGTGTCCAAATTCCTGATGAACGGCGACGGGCTCTTCATTACAATCATCCATGGGACAGGGAGGGGCATCCGGCCGCTCGACGCAGCTTCGGCGCTCCTGGGCGTGACGTTGGCGCCGGACCGGTTCCTCCCGAAAAAAATCGCCGCGGAACTCGTTCCGCGCAGAAAGAGATAACGTGCAGAAGGCCAACAAGCTCATCGTCATCAACTCCGCACCCTACGAGACCCGCGTGGCGACGCTGGAATCGGGGATCCTCGTGGAGCTCCTCATCGAGCGCCGGGGGGACCAGAACATCGTCGGCAACATCTACAAGGGGAAGGTCATCCGCGTTCTTCCGGGAATGCAGGCCGCCTTCGTGGACATCGGGATGGACAAGGCGGGCTTCCTCTTCGCCGGCGACTTCGTCACCCCGCAGCTCGAGCTCGACTCCGACGGGAGCGAGGAGCCCGTGCTCCCGGAGGACATCGGCATCCGGGAGGCGCGGTACCCGCAGGAGCACTTCCTCCCGCCGATCGAGGGGCTGATCCGCGAGGGGCAGCACATCCTGGTGCAGGTGGCCAAGGAGCCGCTGGGCACCAAGGGGGCGCGGATCACCAGCCACATCACCCTGCCGGGACGGTACCTCGTCCTGCTCACCTGGTCCGCCCACATCGGGATCTCCCGCAGGATCGACGATGCGGAGGAGCGGGAACGCTTGAGCCGGCTCGTGGAGAAGATCCGGCCTGAGGGGATGGGGGCCATCGTCCGTACGGCCGCCGAGGGGATGTCGGAGGCGGAACTCAAGGCGGACATGGATTACCTGGTCTGTCTCTGGGAGGCGATCCGGAAGAAGAGCGAGGCGTCCAGCGCGCCGTTCCTCGTCCACCGGGAGTTGTCGCTCTCGCTGCGCGCCGTACGGGACCTCTTCTCCGCGGACATGGACCGCATCGTAGTCGACTCCGAGGAGGAGCACGCACGGATCCGGGGGTTCGCGGCCCAGTTCTTCCCCCGCATCCAGGAACGGATCGAGCTGTTCGGCGGGCCGCAGCCGATCTTCGAGCACCACGGCATCGAGATCGAGCTGGCGCGCGCCCTGGACAAGAAGGTCTGGCTGAAAAGCGGCGGGTACATTGTCATCGAGCAGACCGAGGCCCTCACCGTGATCGACGTCAACACGGGGAAGTACGTCGGCCGGACCTCGCTCGAGGAGACCACGATCAAGATCAACCTGGAGGCGGTAAGGGAGATCGTCTACCAGCTCCGCCTGCGCAACATCGGAGGGATCATCACCATCGATTTCATCGACATGAAGAGCGAGGAGAACCGGGAGAAGGTGTACCAGGCGCTGGTCGACACGCTGCGCGCCGACCGGAGCAAAACGACGATCTGCAAGATCTCGGAGCTGGGCCTGGTGGAGATGACGCGGAAGCGGGTTCGCGAGAG
>MGQW01000045.1:1028-11735 GCA_001798885.1 Deltaproteobacteria bacterium RBG_16_64_85 | reverse complement strand
CCGGAAGGGATCCCGAGGGAGCCGGATGGCTCTTCCGTCTCGAACCGCAGAATCTTGACCGGGAGATCCCGAATCTTGAACCGGCTTAAGCCGAGCTTGCCCCCGATCTCGGACACTTTTTAAGTTAGATTCCCCGCCGTGAACGGACCGGCGTCGCCGGATGGCTACTCCCGACCCCACGGGTTCAGCCGCAGCCGCCCGCCCGGAAGCCGCCCCTCGTATGCGACCCGAAGCCACGCGAGACCGTACCAGGTCGCAAACGGGCCAAAGAGCGCAACGAGCCATTTCTCGTTTCGTACACCGAGAACGATCATCGCGAGGCCGGCGCAAAGCCAGATCGCAGCGATCAGGGTGGCCACAACGCGTTTGGAAAGGGAGAGATTCGGTTGATGGTTCTCCAGCGGCGGGACCTTCGGCCGGACGCTCCGGACCGGACCGGCCGGCTCCGGATGGAACAGTCGATCCGACAGCTTCAGACGGCTGGACGGTTTCGGGTTGATGATGATGAAACGGACGGAGTCTTTCTTTTTCCTCGACCTGTTTTCGCGTTTAGGGGCCATGGATTGCTCAACACCATCTCACAAGATTTTCCGCGAAGCAATTCCATAACGGCATCGGAGAGTATCGCAGAGAGCCAACCGCGAGATCAATCGGATTTGCAGCGGTGGTATAATCCGACCATCCGCTTTCGGGAGAGCGATGAAATCCCTTCCCTCTTCAGTTGACAGGATGCCCGGGAGGCGGAAGCCTCCGGGCTCGCGGCTGCTCCTTGCAGCAGCCCTCCTCGGGGGTGTCGCGGTTGCCCTGTTTCTCGGGGCCTCGATTCCGGAGATCCTCGCCGGACTCGCGGGCGTCGCTTCCCGGACCCTCCGCCTCGTCCTGAAGGTCGTCGGCGTGATCGTCGCCCTGCCGATCGCTTTCTATTTCGTGGAGCGGTTCTTCCTGAAACGGTCTAGGGGTGGCGAGGGGTAAGCTTGAGGCGGGCCTCCGCGTTCGCTTCGACATCCTCCCTGTCCGTCCAGGCGGGGTGGGTCTTCCCTGACAGCCAGAGAGCGCTTTGATCGCGGTAGTGCCGCTCGAAGAAGTGGCCCGAAGCCCCGGTCGTGATCACCGAGCGCGCCTTCGGCCGGAACCCGAGCGGGATCACCTGGCGCATCGCGGGCCCGACCAGGACCTGGAAGTCCGTCCCGTGCCGGAATTCCTCCTTGAAGACCGTCTTTCCGTCGCCACCCACCGCGTTGGGCCCGATGTTGAACCATCGCTGGAAGTACCTCTTCTTCCCGAAGGGGTGCTCGAAGGTCACCTGGTGAAGCCTTCCCCACGTCCAGGTCGAAGAAACGCCCCCCAGCCGGTCTTTAAGAAAAGACATCGCCGAGAAGAGGGAGCGGGCCACGAGATCCTCAAGGGAATCCTTCCGTCCCGTCGCATCGTTCGCGAAAAAGAGCGAGTCGCCCCTCTCGATCACCCGGTCCATGGCGTTCCATGCCAGGCGGGAGGAACGGGTGAACTCCTCGTAGAGATCGTCGCCCAGGGGGTGAAGGAACACGTTTTCCATCAGCTTCTCATAAAAAACTTCGTAGAGGAGCGCCCCCTGGCTGTCGGCCCCAACGGCCAGGTCCCACTCCGAGAGGATCTTCGCCGCCTCCCTGAACACGGGTGACTCCGCCTCCCGCTTCCTCCCCACCTGGATTGCCAGGGAAACCGCCTTTTCCGCACCGGGAAGGAGGACGTCGGTCTGCATCCGCTCGAGCGCATCCACCGAGAACTTCTCCTTCGCCCGAAGTACCTGGAGAATCCTCCTTCCCCGGTCCGGAGGCTCGTAGAGCCTGGAGAGATAGTGCCCGAACGCCTTTCCCGCGGGAGGAAAGTTGGCGGCCGCGACGAACTGCTCCGGCGGATTCCACACGCGGGGGTTTTCGGAGAACGGGACGAATCCCCTCCAGTCCCATTCCCCCGTGTCGCCGGGGACGGGAAGCAGCGCGGCACCGCCCTTGCGCACCGGGATCCTGCCCGCCAGCACCACCCCGATGTTGCCCTCCTCGTCGGCGTACACGACGTTTTGCGCGGGATGCGGGAAACCGGACAGCGCCGCGAGAAACTCCTCACGGTTCCTCGCGCGGTTCAGGGCATACAGAACGCCCACCGGGTCTCCCCCGTCGTACCCCACCCAGTGAAACGAGAGGAGGGAGGTGATCCCGGGCAGCACCGGAGAGAGGATCGGCCCGTGCGGCGTCTCCCGGACCGTGATGAACTCGTCCTTCCGCCCCTTGACCCGGATCGTCTCCGACCGGCTCACGATGGGGATCCACTTCTTGCGGAACATCACCTTGTCGCCGTCGACCTTCTCCACGAAGAAGTCCGCGTCGTCCAGCATCGCATTGGTGAATCCCCAGGCGATCTTCGGGTTGTGACCGATTACCACGCCGGGGGCACCGGGGAACGATACGCCATATACGTCCACCCCCGGAGCGGTCAGTTGAACCTCGTACCAGAGCGAGGGGCAGGGGAGGACCATGTGGGGGTCGTTCGCAAGAATCGGGCGTCCGGTGGCGCTCTTCTTCCCCGATACGGCCCAGGCGTTCGACCCGCCGGAACGGGGAATCTCTCCCACGGCCAATCGGAGGGAGGCGATTCCGTCGGTCAGCACGGACGGCGGCAACGGCCGCACCCCCGCCGCGGGGCCGTAGACGGGCTGGACCACCGGCGATCCGGCGGGCACCTGGGGGAGCAGTTCGGCGAATTTTTGCGGGGGAAGCCGGAGGGCGATCTTGAACAGCGTGGCTTCCTCGGCCCACTGGGCCAGCCCGAACGATTTGAGAAATGTCCCCACTGCCACGTCCTCGGGGGCCCATCGCCGGGGCACGGTCCCCAGGAAGCGGAACTCGACAGGCCAGGCGCGCAGCGAGTCCATGCCGGCATTGACCCCCTCGCAGTAGGCCTGCACGATTTCCCGCGTCTTCTTCGGCCAGGAGGCGAAAAGAGCGGAGGCACGGTCGGCGAATCCCAGGTGCCGGAAGAGGCGGTCGGCGGAAAGGGCCTTCTCGCCGAAGATCTCGGCGAGCTCCCCCCGCGCCAGGCGCCGCTCCAGGTCCATCTGGTACAGCCGGTCCTGCGCGTGCGCAAATCCCTGCGCAAAGTAGAGATCTTGATCGTTCCCGGCCGTGATGTGGGGAATTCCGTATCGGTCCCGGACGATTTCCACGGGGGCGGACAGGCCGGGAGCGGCGAGGACGCCGTCCCGTTGCGGGGCGCTTCCCTGGAAGAACGAGGAGCAGGAGGAGAGAAGAAACGCGGCCGCGGCGAGAAGGAGCGCGGCCTTAGACCTGAAAGCCAGCGGGGCGGCTCCCCTCCCCCTCATTGCTGCGCGAATACCCGAGCCTTGATCTTGGCCAGGACGGTTTCGAAGACCTCCCCCGTATAGGTCCGGACGTGACGCCGCATCTCGATGAGGTACCGCTCGATCTCCCCCCATTCCGCGGCAAGGATTCCCAACTGGTCCTCATAGGCCTGGTCGTACAACCTTTGCATCCGGTTCTGGAGCGCCGACCGCTTCGTCCCGTCGTCGGGGTAGGCTCTCTTCGGGAGGAATTCGTGGATCGGCTCGAAGATGCGGACGTCGGTCTCTTCAAGGTGGAACAACTCGATGTTGTCGATCATCACGATCTGCTTCTCGGGGGTCGCCACGTAGTGGCCGTACCGCAGCGCCGTTCCGATGCAGTCCCCCAGGGCGTCCTGCCGGGCGGCCCCCACCACCCACCAGTCTCCGTCCCCGAGGATCCGGGAAACCGGGATCTCCTCGTCCAGGTAAATGTTGATCCCCTCCTCCTTCGGTTTGAGGAGCACCTCCTCGCCCTGCGGGCTCAGGTGGTACACCACGGGAAGGGCAGGCAGGCCGACCAGGCCGGGAAGACCGGCGTGAATGTACTCGCCGAGGCAGCCGAACCGGGAGAGGTAGATCTGGTGCTTCCGGCCCCCGCTGTCCTTCACGGTGAAGAGCGTGTCCTTGTGCACCTTCTCGACGAGCTCCACGTCCAGGACATCGAAGTCGCGAGGGCCGTTCTTCACCATATTCGACAGGAGGGAAAGGACCGCTTTCTTCAGGCCGGTCGTCTTGAGTTTCGAGGTGAAGATCTTCACACGGGCCGGGTTCGGCATCATGCGGATCGCCCCCCGGACCCAGTTCACGTAGGAATGAGAGATGCTGATGGGAAGCATGTCCGTGCTCGTCGGGTCGAGCAGTTCGTCCACCTTGGCTTCCCACAGGGGGATGTGCATCCAAAGGAACTCCTGGGGATTCTCCACGCCCAGGGCCATAAGGATCCTCTCACGGTCCTTCGTCTTCCGCTCGGCGGCCGGGATCTGGAAATACCGTCGGAGCGCCCTTTCATACTTTGCGAAGTCCGCCTGGACAGGGCTCATCGGAAGACCCTCCCCGATAAAATGCTTTTCCAGGTTGATACTAGCATCGTTCGACACGGGCGAACACTCCCTAACCCCCCCGGCTAGCGGGGCGGGCGCGAAAGCGCCGCAAGCGCCGAAGCCAGGGGCGCGTGCCCGCCGAAGAGGACGAGCTTGTCCCCCGCCGACAGCCGTTCCGAAGGCGACGGCTGAACGATCGCGCTTTCCCCCCGGAGGATCGACAGCAGGACGATCCCGGTGTCGTTGCCCGCCGGGAGGTCCCCCACCGTCTTGCCTTCCCACCCGGAGGCCGGCGAGACGTAGTAGATCTCGATCACCTTCCGGCGGAGGAACTCCTCGAACTCGGTGAGCAGCGCGCTGCTGCTGGGGGCAGCCCGCTCCCGGAGGATCCGGTACGTCCCGCTGCGGATCAGCGCTTCCTGCTGCCGGATCACGTGGTCGGGCACGTGATACTCGGAAAGGACCTGCGCGAAGATCTCCACCGAAGTCTCGAACTCCTCGGGGATCACCGCGTTGGCCCCGAGGGTGATCAGGTCGTCCACGTCCGCCACCAGTCGCGTCCGCACGAGGATGAAAATACCGGGGTTGCTCCTCCGCGCGATCGCCACCGCCCGCCGCGTCGCCATCGGGTCGGAGATCGCCAGCACGAGGATCCGGGCCCGCGCTACCCCCAGCCGGTCCAGGATCTCCGGGCGGTGAACGTCGCCGTAGAACATCGGCTCCCCTGCGGCCCTCCCCTCGCGGACCTGGGCATCGTTCAGGTCCACGACCAAGTACGGCACGCGTGTCGACTTGAGCACGCGGGCGAGGTTCCTCCCGTTCATCCCGTAGCCCGCGATGATGACGTGGTTCTCCATGCCGGTCTTCCGGATGGCGGCCTCTTCCCCCGTCTCCGGGAACTCCTTGCCGTGCACCACCCACTGATCCCACTTCCTGGCGAACCAGGGGGCCGCACCCATCAGGAACGGCGTCGCCGTCATCGTCAGGACGGTGATGGCCAGCAGGAACTGGTACTGGCTCGTGCCCACGAGGCTCTCCCGGTACCCCTCGGAGAGGAGGAGGAAGGAGAACTCCCCGATCTGCAGCAGCCCGATCCCCGCGACCACCGCCACCCGCCACGGGTACCCCAGGGCCCGGACCGTCCACCCGGTGGAGATCGCTTTGACCAGGGCGACCGCCCCCACCATCGTCAGGACCAGAGGAAAGTTCCCGAACAGGAACGGAAGGTCGAGAAGCATACCCACCGAAATAAAGAAAATCCCGTTGAAAACGTCCCGGAACGGGAGGATCTGGGCAGCGATCTCGTGGACATAATCCGACTCGGAAATCACCATCCCCGCCAGGAACGCCCCCATTCCCAGCGAGAGGCCGAACCGTTGGGCGAGGTAAGCCGTTCCCAGACACACGAGGAGGACGGTCATGGCGAGGATCTCCCGGCTGTTCAGCCGGATGATCTCCTTGAGGAGGCGGGGGATGAGGAACCGCGCCAGCAGGAGGAGCGCTGCAACGCCTCCGCCGGCCTTCGCCAGGGTCAGTAGGACGGCGGAGAACTGGGCCGTTTCCCACTGGCGGAGAGAAGGGACCAGGAGCATCATCGGGATCACCGCCATGTCCTGGAACAACAGGATCCCGAACGACAGGCGGCCGTGGAGGCTGTCGATTTCCAGCTTGTCGGCATACACCTTCAGGACGATCGCCGTACTGGAGAGGGAAACAACGAAACCCACGAAGATCGCCTCGGGAGCGGGCGACCCGAAAAGCATCATGATCGCAAGGGAAAGAAGGATCGTGGCGGAGACCTGCGCCCCCCCGGCCCACAACACTTGTCGCCGCATCTTCCCGATACTGGAAAGCGAGATCTCCAGCCCTACGGTGAACAGGAGGAGTACGATGCCGATCTCCGCAAGGGCGTCCACCATTCCCGACTCGGAAACGAGCCCAGCGCCGGTCGGTCCCAAGATTGCCCCCGCCACGAGGAACGCCGCCACCACGGAGAGGCGGAGCCTGCTGAAGAGGAACGCAACCGCAGTTGCGATCGCAAGGACCACGGCCAGATCCCTCAGGATGGCGGAAAACTCCAACGGTTCCTCCGGATGTCGCGATGAGCTACGCCGGAAAGTCTACCAGCGACGGCGAATTTTCTCCAATAGCCCCTTTCCGGGGGAGTCATTTTTTCTGTAAAGTTCGCCGGCAAACCTGCCGATAAGGTAATCAGGACCTGGCAAAGCAATTGGATTGCCTTCTCTCCCCGAGAAGGCAAAAACCGCCCGCAACCCCTTGATTTCGCGGGCGGTCGAAGATCCCCCGGGGCTCCCACCTCCGTCCCGGGGGATTTTCTTTTCCGGAAACCGGGCGGGGGACACTCCTCGCGATATCAGGCGCAAAGATCAGGAATGTCCCCCTAAATCACACCCCGTTCAGATAAGGCATCGAGTTCGGCGGCGGACAAGCCGAGGAGGCCGCAATAAACATCCTTGTTGTCGGCGCCTGGGGGTCGGCAAACCGACTTGAGGCGGGCGGGGGTGCCGCTCATCTTCCACGGGGGCGCGGCCAGAAGCAGGTCGCCGTACACGGGATCGGCGACGCGAGCAAAGCAGCCCCGTTCCCACCAGTTCGTCTCGGCAAGCGTCTCCAGCGGGCGGTTGACTCGCCCCGTCACCACCGCGGCGCCCGGGCCGCTCTTCTTTGTGGTGTAGTCCTCGACCGCCCGGAGGATCTCGTCGGCGGTCAGGTTTCCCGACCACTCTTCGAGAATGGAAAGCAGTGCCTTCTCGTTTTCCATCCGCACGCGGGCAGCGGGGGTGGAGAACCTCGGGTCGCGGGTAAGCCCCGGACGGCCGACGATCGTCATGAGCGACTCGAACGCCTCGTCGTTGTACGCCGCAATAAAGGTATGCCCGTCCTTGCAGCGGATGTAGGTGTAGGGAAAGACCGCGGGGTCGAAGTTTCCGGTCCTTTGACGCTCCTTCCCAGCGGTGTGCATCCACGTGATGTTGTAGTCGACGAACTTCATCAAGCCTTCCGCGCCGGAGACGTCCACGAACTGCCCCTTCCCCGTCTCTGCCCGGAAATGGAGGGCCGCCAGCACCCCGAAGGCGCCCCACAGCCCCTCGACGAACCATGCGTGCCAGTTCCCGAGTCTCGTGGGCGCCTGATGCGGCCCCGGCGGGCCGCTCCCATCCCTTTCCGGCTCGCCGACGATGTACGGGGCGCCGGAGAGCGCCTGGCATAAAATATCGGCGTCTTTGACGCGCCGCCGCGCGTTGGGGCCGAACGATCCGTAGGTCGAGAGGGCGAGAAAGATCAGGCCCGGGTTTTCGACGGAGAGAGACTCGTAGCCCAGCCCCATCTCCTCCAGGCGAGCGGCGTCTTCGGAAGTTAGGATCATGTCCGCCCCCAGCGCCATCCGGCGGAAAAGGCCCCGCCCCTCGCCCGAGACAAGGGAAAGGGTCACGAACCTGCGATTGCGGGCTTCGGACAGGAACGGCAGGCCGGTTCCGCCGATCGCGATCCCCTCGGGAGCATATTTCCTCGAGGGGTCCCCGCCCGGGGGCTCGACCTTGATGACGTCGGCGCCGAACTCGGAAAGGATCGATGCCGCCACCATCCCGCCGAAGTGGCCCGGGCAAACCTCCAGAACCCGCAGGCCCGGGAGAGCCTCCGGCTTCCCATTCGCCTGCCCCGGATCCGTCGCGCTCCTCGCCCAGCCGGTGAAGTCAATCATCTTGGGGCGGTCTCGCACCGGGGACTTCGGCCCACTTTCCGATGACCTTCTTACGGGCAAGATTTTCCATTTCCTCCGCGGACAGGTCGAGCAGACCGCCGAACACCTGCTCGTTGTGGTATCCCACCGGTTTCGCCGTCCACTTCATTCTTCCGGGGCTCTCCGAGAGCTTGGGCACGGGTCCGTACTCGTCGATCCGCCCGTACAGCGGATCGTCAAGCTCCCACACCGTACCGCGAGCGCGCAGGTGGGGATCGTGGTACTGCTCCCTCCCTCCCACGACGGGGGCCGCCGAGAAGCCTGCCTCCTCCGAGGCGCGCAGGATCTGGGCGCGCGTCCGGGACGCCGCAAAGCCCGCGACCCGTTCCGGCGACAACGGATCGCCCTCTCCGGCGGGGGCAGGGCCGGAGGACGCGGCACCCACCGCCTTCCGAAGCCCGGCCCGCTCCTCCCCGTCGCGCGCCGAGAGGGCCACGAAGCCGTCGGCGCACCGGTAGATGCCCGAAGGGGGAAGCACGACGTCCAGGTTCCCCGCCCGCTCCCGGTCCTTCCCGGTCTTTCCCGCATGGATCCAGGTCCAGTCCAGCGTGCGGATCATCGCCTCGGCCTGCGAGATGTCGATCAGCTGCCCCTCGCCGGTCCTCCGGCGCGCCGCCAGGGCCGACAGGATGGCGACGGCGGAGAAAAGCGCACCGGTGTAGTCGCCGACCCAGAAGCCGGCCTTGACCGGCGGCCGGCCGGGGAACCCGGTGATGGCGGAGAACCCGGAGACCGCCTGCGCGGTGGCGTCATAGGACGCGCGCCCCTGGGAATACGGCCCCCACTGTCCGAATCCCGAATTGGCGGCGTATATCAGTCCGGGATTGCGCTCCCGCAGCTGCAGGTAGCCGATCCCCCACTCGTCCATCGTCCCCGCGCGAAGATTCTCCACGACGACGTCCGCCTTCTCCGCGAGGCGGGTGAACAGGTCTTTTCCTTCCGGCAGGCGAACGTCGATCGCCACATGGAGCTTGTTGCGGTTGAGGGAAAGAAACGCGGGGGAAACTTCCTTCCAGAAGAACCCCTCCGGCGCGACGTACCGCATCAGGTCCCCCCGAAGCGGCAACTCCACCTTGATGACCTCAGCTCCGAACTCCCCAAGGTAATCGGACGTGACAGGCCCGAAAATCCGGGTGGCGAGCTCGATCACCCGGATCCCCTTCAACGCCTCCGGCTTGGCGGAGATCCCCGGCAGGGAGAACGCGTTTTCCGCGAATGCCTGGAACCCGCTCATCGGGCAGGACGCGCAGGAGATCCTGGAAGCCGCCTTTGGACGGGATCAGACGGCAAGGTACTTCTCCTTGACCTCCTCGTTGGACAGGAGGTCGGACATCGTTCCCACGTACTTGACGGAGCCCTTGTCGATCACATAGCCGCGGTCCGACACCTTGGCGCAGAAATGGAGGTTCTGCTCGGCCAGGAGCACCGTCACGCCTTCCTTGCGGATCCGGAGGATCATGTCGGCGAGCAGGGCCACGATCAGCGGGGCCAGTCCCTCCGACGGCTCGTCGAGGAGCAGCACCTCGGGATTTGTCATCAGCGTCCGCGCGATGGTGAGCATCTGCTGCTCCCCTCCGGAAAGCTGGGACCCCAGGTTCCTCTCCCGCTCCTGCAGGCGGGGGAAGAGGGCGTAGATCCGCTCGACCGTCCAGGGCAAGTCGGTTTCCTTCTCCCTCCTGGCTGCGACCTCCAGGTTGTCCCGGACCGTCAGGTCCGGAAAGCACCGTCGGTCTTCGGGCACGAAGCCGACCCCCTTCCGGCAGATCCGGAAGGCCCGCAGTCCGGAGATGCGCTCTCCCTTGAAGATCACCTCGCCCGTCTGAGGCGGGGTGAGCCCGATGATCGAGCGGAACGTGGTGCTCTTCCCGGCGCCGTTGCGGCCGATGAGGCTCACCACCTCCCCCTTTTCGATGGAGAGCGAGACGTCGAACAGGATGTGGCTCCGTCCGTAATAGGTGTTGATGGAATTCAGATCGAGAAACGCCATGCGTTCATCTCTCCGTGATTTCTTCCCCGAGGTACGCCTTGCGCACTTCGGGGTTCGCTTTGATCTCCGACGGAGTCCCGTCGGCGATGACGGCCCCCTGCTGGAGGACCATGATCTTCTCCGAGATGCCGAAAACGATGTCCATATCGTGCTCGGTGAAAATGAGCGTCAACCCCTGCTCCCGGGAGATCTTCTTGAGAAGTCCTACGGTCTCCCGGCTCTCGAACCGCGACATCCCGGCGGTGGGCTCGTCGAGCATCAGCAACTTCGGTCGGGACGCCAGCGTGATGGCGATCTCCAGCCGCTTCTGGTCCCCGTGGGACAGGACCGAGGCCGACATGTCGTACTTTTCCACAAGCCCCACCTGCTCGAGAATGGCCAGCACCTCCTCGCCGACCTTCGTGAACTTCCGCGCCAGCGAGAGGGGGTTTTTACCTGTCCCGTAATGGGAGAAGAGGGCCACCTGGACGTTCTCGAAGACCGACATCCGAGGGAAGATGTTGGTGATCTGGAAGGAGCGGCCGATCCCCTTCCGGAT
>MGQW01000045.1:759-1018 GCA_001798885.1 Deltaproteobacteria bacterium RBG_16_64_85 | reverse complement strand
GATGATCCGGTGGGGGGGCAACCCGGTGATCGGTTCCCCTTGGAAAACCACCTCGCCCGAGTCGGGCGGGAGCAGTCCGGTCATCACGTTGAAAAGCGTCGACTTCCCCGCCCCGTTCGGACCGATGACGGCGCGGATCTCTCCCTTCGTGACGGAGAGGGAGACGTCCTGGAGCGCCCGCAGGCCCCCGAACGACTTTACGACCTTGCGGACTTCGAGAATGACCATTTTCGTATGCACCTGATCTTTCCGAGAATTC
>MGQW01000045.1:0-753 GCA_001798885.1 Deltaproteobacteria bacterium RBG_16_64_85 | reverse complement strand
TTCGACGGGCCTTTTCGTTCACGAACCCCACCACGCCGCCCGGGAGGAGCAGCACCAGCGTCAGCAGGACCAGGCCGAGCACCAGCGCCCACTTCTCAGTCCAGGCCACGAGGTACGAGTTGAGGATGATGTAGACGACCGCCCCCACCGCGGGGCCCACGAAGGTGTAGATCCCCCCGATGATGGTCATCAGCACCGGCTCGGCGGACTTCGTCCAGTGGATGATCTCGGGGGAGATCGACTTCTCCATCAGGGCGTAAAGCCCGCCGGCCAGCCCCGTGAACGCACCCGCCACCACGAACGCCGTCCACTGGTACAGCTGGATGTTCACGCCGAGGTAGGAGGCCCGCTGGCCGTTTTCCCGGATCGACTTCAGGGTCGCCCCGAAGGGGGAAGAGCGGATCCGGCGGAGCAGCTCCACGGACAGCCCAACGACCACGAGCACGAAGTAGTACATCGCCTGCGTGGAGCCGATGTCGACGCCGGCCAGGCCGGCGACCGAGATCGGCTTTATCGGAATCCCCTGGATCCCGTTGTCGCCGCCGGTGAATCCGTACCATTTGAAGACGACCGCGAAGATGAGCTGGCCAAAGGCCAGGGAGAGCATGGCGAAGTGCACCCCCGACAGCCGGACGCAGAAAAACCCGATGACGCCGGCCACAGCGGCCGCCACCACCGGCGACAGGACCAGGGCGGGCAGCGTGCCGAACCCGGCCTTGGTGAGGAGGAGCCCCACCGTGTAGGCCCCGACCC
>MGQW01000044.1:28757-36295 GCA_001798885.1 Deltaproteobacteria bacterium RBG_16_64_85 | reverse complement strand
GGAGTCGCTGATCGTCGCCGACGGGTTCGGGAAGTACTGCTGGGAGGTGACCGACAAGGACGTGATCGGCGGCCCCGCCCCGATCGCGATGGCGGCAGGGTACTCGACCGTCGCGGTCATCCCGTTCCGCTACGGCGCTGCCGTCTCGCTCATAGCGAAGTTCGAGCCGGTGGCGATGTTCAAGAACATCCAGAACCACAAGATCACGATCATGTCGGCGCTGCCGACCGCCTACCGGAAGATGCTCGTCGACATCAACCCGAAGGACTACGACATCTCGTCCATGCGGTTCTGCACGGGGGGCGGCGAGGCGCTCACCGCCAAGACCTACCTCGACTGGAAGGAGAAGTTCAACCTGGAGATCTACGAGGGGCTGGGCACGACCGAGATGATGTTCGTCTTCATCTCGGCGGCGGTGACCAAGAAGGTCAAGCCGGGCTATATCGGGTCGGCCTGCCCCGGGTACGACGTGCGCGTGGTGAACGAGAGCTTCGAGCAGGTCAAGCCCGGCGAGGTCGGAAAGATGATCGTCCGCGGGCCCACGGGGACGATCTACTGGAAGGACAACGACAAGCAGAAGGGGGCGGTGCGCGACGGCTGGTGCCTGGCGGGCGACGTGGTCACGATGGACGACGTGGGCAACGTCCAGTTCCTCTCCCGGGAGGACGACCTCATCAAGTCTTCCGGCTACCGGATCGGGCCCGAGGAGATCGAGGAAGCGCTGGTCATGCACCCGTCGGTCGCCGACGCGGGAGTGGTCGGCGTCCCCGACCCGGTCATCGGACAGAAGACCAAGGCGTTCGTGGTTCTCAAGGCCGGCGTCGCCCCCTCGGAGGATCTCAAGAAGCAGCTGGTCGAGCACTGCAAGGGGAAGATCGCCGTCTACAAGCTGCCGCGCGACATCGAGTTCATCGACGCGATGCCGCGGACGGCGGTCGGCAAGCTCCTGCGCCGGATGCTGCGCCAGCGGGAGCTCGAAAAGGCGAAATAGCGGGCTTTGCGGGGACACTCCTCGCGATATCGGGCGGCGAGGATCAGGAGTGTCCCCGGTGGATTGTCCCGCGGGAAGCTAGGAAGCCCGGCGGCTCAACGGCCGCCGGGCCTTTTTATGGGGGACATTCATTAACTCGAGTCTCAGGTTGAATGAGTGTCCCCTAGCCGCTAATCGCCCAGCCACAGGCCGAGTTTCCGGGTGGGCTCCATGTGTTCCAGCACGCTCTTCGTCACCGCGACGATGGGAATCCCCAAGATGAGGCCCATCCCCCCCCACAACCATCCGAAAAACATGATGCTCAATGTCGATGCGACGGGGTTCAGCTGGACTCCCTTCCCCACGAGTTTGGGTATGAGGAAATTTGCGGCCACAAGGTGAAGACCGGTCACGCACGCCACGATGACGAAGAGGGGAGCCCCGGCCTCAAACGTGATCAGCCCGATGATCAGGGGGGGCAGGAGAGCCAGGATCAACCCAAGGTAGGGAATGGTGCTGACGATTCCGCACACGATGCCGAGCACGAGCCAGTAAGGGAGGCCGACCAGGAGGAATGCGAACGCGGTGGCGATGCTCAGAATCCCGGCCACGATGGCGTTTCCCGTAAGGAACTTCTGCAGCATGCTCTCGATGCCCGAGATGGTGACGAGCACGGTTTCCTGGTGCTCCTCGGGGAAAAGGGCCCGGGTCCGCCGGGTGAGCTGCTCCTTTTCCGCCAGGAGGAAGTAGACCAGGAACGGGATGAAGCTCAGGGAGAAGAGGATCGTCGTGAGTGAGCCAAGCCCCCGGAAAAGGGTGTCGGTCCAGGAGGTCGAGTCGCGCAGGATGATCGCGGTTCCTTTCGGCGGGGGCGGGGGCGTGGATTGCGCGATGTTGCGCCCCGCCTCCTGCAGGGTTTCCGTCAGCTGGTAGACATGGCCGGTGATGCGCTGGACGAGCGGCGCGTTGCGGATCTGCTCGATCAGGAGGGGCAGGTCGGTGAAGAGCTGCTGCGCGCTGCCGTATGCGAGGTAGAGAATTGCGTACAGGACCGCCATGGCCAGGAAAACGACGATCACGCTGGAAGAGATCCTTCCAAGCCGCGCCTTCCTGCTGAGACGCCGGACGAGCGGATCCAGCGACAACGCGATCAGGATCGAGGAGAGGATGGTGATAAAAACCGAAGAGGCGAAGTAGCACAGCGTGAGAAGACCCAGGACGGCCAGGACCACGAGGCTGCCGAGGACGGCCCTGTCGGAGCGGCGCCGGATGAAGTGGCCGGGGATGATTCCCGGCGGCGGAGACGGGCTTCCGGGGGATCCGGCCCTTTCGATCGTCGCGAGGGGGGAAGAAACCCCCTGGTTGTCTTCGGGGGGAGACATCCATAATACTGTACCGTTTTTCCGCTCCCGCGCCTATGTCCAGGTTGACTTCAGTGCCCGGAATGGAGATCCTTTAAACGCGCATGGGAACTGTTTCCCACACCATCGAGATCCGCGTACGGTTCGGAGAGACCGACCCTTACGGCGTGGCCTACTTCGCCGCCATTCTGGACTACTTCAAGCGAGGGCTGGACGAGTTCCTGCGGGCGCGGGGGCTTTCTCCCGATGCCGTGTACCGGAACCAGAAGAAAAATTACGGATTTCCCATCGTTGCGACGCAGTGCCGGTACCGCGCCCCCGTCCGGTTCGACGACCCGCTCACCCTGCGCACCCGACTTGTGCGGGTGGATGAGAAGGGGGCCACGTTCGGGTTCTTGCTGTTCCGCCTGGCGGAGGGGAAAGACAGGCTGGCCGCCGAGGGGAAAATCTCCTGCCGGTCGATCGACGCCTCCTGGAAGTCCATCCCGATCCCGAAGGAACTCCGGAAGGCGCTCACCGGTCAGCCGTAATTGGTGACATTCAAACAACTTTATCTGGGGGACGTTCTTGAACTTTCCCGTGCAACCTCTCGACGAAAGTTCAAGAACGTCCCCGAACTTCAGATAAAGTTGTTTGAAGTCCAAGTTACAATTACGGCTGACCGGTGAGCGCAGCGTCGAGCTTTCTCCGGAGGCGGGAGACCAGGGGGAAAAGCTTTTCCGGCGGGAGGTTCCGCCCCTCGATCTTGAACGCGTCCACGCCGGCCGCGATCCAGCCGGAAAGCTCCTCCTCGATCGAGTAGGGCGTCCGGTCGAGAGGAAGCGCCGCGCAGACGAGAAAGCATCGCCCTCTCCGCTTGGCGGAGGAAGGCGGCCCGACGGTCCCGATGCCCAGGCGCTCCGCAGACCCTTCGGCTTCCCGGGCGTAGCCCGACAACCCGCACTTCCCCTGGACGATGAACTCCGCCCGGCAGCGGAGGAAGACCTCCACTCGCAGACCGCTGGCCGCCTTGATGGCGGGGACTTCCTCGCGGGACACCGTCGTCGGCAGCACCACCGCGCTCGCCCCCAGCTCGCGATAGAAGAGCGCCTCGGACGGATTGAGCGCCGACACCCCCACCGACGCGCAGAGGGTCAGATCCGGAAACTCCCGGGCCGCCAGGGAGATCACGCCGGGGTCGGAGAGGATCACCGTATCGATCCCGTCGCCGCGGCACCGCCGAAGAGCGGAAAGGAAATCGGGAAGTTCTCCCGCGCCGGGTACGGTGTTCAGCGCGACGTGCAGCGTTGCCCCGCGGGAGAGGCATTCCCGGGCGGCCCCGTAGACCTCCTCGAGGGAGAGCCCCACCCGCGGTCCCCCGCGGCTCCAGCCCCTGGCGCCCACGTAGACGGCGTCCGCGCCGGCCGAAAGGGCAGCCGACACCGCTGCCCTGCTCCCGGCTGGAGCGAGCAGTTTCGGGGTTCCGACGGGGGAGCGCGACTCCATGCGTGATAGTATAATGGAAAGCGATCGGCAATTTTTTGGTTGACTTGGGGAGATTCCCGAGTATCGTATAGTGTCGATTGTATACAGGCGGTATCCCCCGAAAAAAGGAGATGATCCTGCCCCTGTCCGAAACGGCGGGGGTCGTCTCTTAATCAAGACGCGAAACGACGGGACGGACCGGTATGCTCACAGAGTTTGCAACGGTGCTGGTGTTCATCGTGCTGGGCGCGGTCACGGTGGCGCTCCTGCTCGGGCTCTCGCGGCTGGTGCAACCGCGAAATCCCACACCGGTCAAGCTGTCCACCTACGAGTGCGGAGAGGTGCCGTTCGGATCCTCGTGGGTGCAGTTCAACATCCGCTTCTACGTGGTGGCCCTCATCTTCATCATCTTCGACGTCGAGGTGGCCCTGCTGTACCCGTGGGCCGTCATCTTCCAGCGCCTGGGTCTCGTGGCGTTCGTCGAGGCGTTCATCTTCATCGTGATCCTCCTCGTCGGCTTGGCCTACCTCTGGAAGGAGGGCGACCTGGACTGGGTGCGAACGATGCAGGAGCCCCCCGCGCGGAAGGGAGACCGATGAGCAACGACCCGGCGCACGGCGCCGCTCGGCCGATCCATGCTCCGGCCTCCTTCGGCCCCGAGGCCCATGTGTTGGTTGGCAATGCCGACCAGTTCGTCAACTGGGCGCGCAAGTCCTCGCTGTGGTACCTGCTGTTTGCCACGGCCTGCTGCGGCATCGAGCTGATGCAGACCGGCGCCTCCCGGTACGACCTCGACCGGTTCGGCGCGGTTTTCCGGGCGTCGCCGAGGCAGTCGGACCTGCTGATTGTCGCGGGCACCATCACCCACAAGATGGCCGATCGGGTCAAGAGGCTCTACGAACAGATGCCGGAGCCCAAGTTCGTCCTCTCGATGGGGTCCTGCGCGAACACCGGCGGTCCCTTCTACAAGGATTCGTACTGCGTGGTGAAGGGGGTGGACCTCCTGATCCCGGTGGACGTCTACGTCCCCGGTTGCCCCCCGCGTCCCGAGGCGCTGATCGACGGCTTCCTGAAGCTCCAGAAGATCATCGAGCAGAAGAGAAATTTCGCGGCGAAGGCGTAAAGGCAGCCCGTGGACCCCAAAGCTCTCTTTGACGCGCTGAAAACCCGGTTTGCCGGTGCGGTGCCGGAGCTCCAGGCGGAAGGATTCCGGCCGGCGTTTGTCGTCGTTTCCCCCGATGCGCTCCTCGACGTCGCCCGGTTCCTGCGGGACGACCCGGGGTTGCGGTTCGACTCGCTCATGTGCCTTTCCGGCGTCGACTACAAGGAAAGATTCGCGGTTGCGTACCACCTGTACTCCATGACGCACCGCCATGCCATCGGGCTCAAGGTGTTCCTGCCCCGGGAGAACCCGTCCGTCGCGAGCGTCGACTCGGTGTGGCCGGCGGCCAACTTCATGGAGCGGGAGACGTTCGACCTCTTCGGGATCGACTTCCCCGGATCGAAGGACATGCGCCGGATCCTCCTGCCGGAGGACTGGGAGGGGCACCCGCTGCGCAAGGATTACAAGTACCCCGAGTTCTACCACGGGATCAAGATATGACGACGCCGGCGGAAGCGCTCCACACCCAGGAGATGCTCATCAACATGGGGCCGCAGCACCCCAGCACCCACGGGGTGCTCCGGGTGCTCCTGCGCACCGACGGCGAGGTGGTGGTCAACGCCCGGCCCGACATGGGGTACCTCCACCGCGGGCTGGAGAAGATCGGCGAGCGGGTGACCTACGCCCAGTTCATGCCCTTCACCGACCGGCTCGACTACCTTGCGGCGATGAACTGCAACTGCGCCTGGGCGTGGGCCGTGGAGAAGCTCGCGGGAATCGAGGCCCCCGAGCGCGCCGAGTACATCCGGGTGATCGTCTGCGAGCTCAACCGGATCTCCTCCCACCTGATCGCCTTCGGGTCGTTCACAGCGGACATGGGGGCGTTCACCCCGTTCCTCTATTCCATCCGGGAGCGGGAACGGGTCAACGACCTCTTCGAGATGACCTGCGGGAACCGGCTCACGTACAACTACGCCCGCGTCGGGGGCGTCTCCGCCGACCTGCCGCGCGGCTTCCTGGAGAAGACGAAGGAGTTCCTCGATTACTTCGAGCCGAAGATCGACGAATACAACAAACTCATCTCCTACAACAAGATCTTCGTCCACCGGCTGGCCAACGTGGCGGTCATCACCGGGGAGGAAGCGGTGGCCTACGGGCTTACGGGGCCGAACCTGCGCGGGTCGGGCGTCGCGTTCGACCTGCGGAAGGACGAGCCGTACTCGGTCTATCCGAAGCTGGACTTCCAGGTCTGCGTGGGGAGCGGCGAGCGGGGGACGCTGGGCGACTGCTTCGACCGGTACATGGTCCGGATCAACGAGATGCGGGAGAGCGTGAAGATCCTGCGCCAGGCGATCGCGCGGATCCCCGAGGGGCCGGTGCTGGCCAAGGTGCCCCGCGTGTTCAAGCCCGCCGCCGCCGAGGTCTACGTCCGCACCGAGTGCCCCCGCGGCGAGACCGGGTTCTACGTCATCAGCGACGGGACCGTCCTTCCGAACCGGCTCAAGATCCGGGCCGGCTCCTTCGTCACCATGAACATCTTCGAGAAGGTGACCAGGGGGCTGATGATCGCCGACATCGTGGCGGTCATCGGCAGCTTCGACATCATCCTCCCGGAGATCGACAGGTAGCCGATGGAAGCCCTGGCCCGATCCCTGGTGCAGGCCGTGCCCGCAATCGCCGGCGTCCCCTTCTGGACGGTGACCCTGCTGGTGATGGTGGTGACGGCGGCGGTCCTCCTGGTCTTCGCCCTGACCTTCGGGGGGGTGGGGTCGTACGTCCTGCGCAAGGTGGCCGGCGACATCCAGGTGCGCATCGGGCCCAACCGCGTCGGGCCGTACGGGATTCTCCAGTTCCTGGCCGACGGGGTGAAGCTGATCCTGAAGGAGGACATCATCCCGGCCAAGGCCGACCGGTTCCTCTTCGTGCTCGCCCCGTACCTCGTCTTCATCGGGTCGTTCGCCGCTTTCGTCGTCGTCCCCTTCGGCGTGGGTCTCATCGCGGCCGACCTGAACATCGGGGTCTACTACGTCATGGCGATCACCTCCCTGGTGGTGGTGGGGATCCTGATGGCCGGGTGGGCCTCCAACAACAAGTGGGCCCTGCTGGGGGGGATGCGCGCGGCGGCCCAGATCGTCTCGTACGAGATCCCGGTGGGGATGGCGATCCTGCCCGCCGTGCTGATCGCCGGCTCGCTCTCCCTGCAGGACATCGTCCGCTCGCAGGGGGGGCTCCTGGGGGTCTTCGGGTGGAACCTCTTCCACAACCCGTTCACCTTCTTCTCCTTCTTCCTGTACTTCACGGCGGCGCAGGCAGAGACCAACCAGACGCCGTTCGACCTCCCCGAGGCCGAGTCGGAGCTCGTCTCCGGGTACAACGTGGAGTATTCGGGGATCCGGTACGCCTTCTTCTTCCTGGCCGAGTTCGGCGACATGTTCATCGTGGCTGCCCTGGCGACCGCCTGCTTCCTGGGCGGGTGGCACGTGCCGTTCTTCCGCGCCGACGCGCTGCCGGCGCTCTGGGGGAACCTCCTCTCCCTCGGTGTCTTCCTCGTCAAGGCGTTCGGCCTGGTGCTGGTGATGATGTGGGTCCGCTGGACGCTGCCGCGGCTGCGCGTGGACCAGCTCATGCGGATGGCCTGGAA
>MGQW01000044.1:0-28748 GCA_001798885.1 Deltaproteobacteria bacterium RBG_16_64_85 | reverse complement strand
ACGTTCGCGAACCTCCTGGGCGTCTCCCTGTGGCTCCTGGTCTTCAAGGGCAAGGGGATCCCCCAGATGATCGCTTCGATCTTCTAAAAGAGGCGGGGATGGGATTGAAGGAATACATCAACGACATCTTCGAGGCCGTAGTCACCACCGCGAAGGGGATGCGGATCACCGCCCGGTACGGTGTCGACGCGAGCGAGGAGGTCACTCAGCAGTACCCCGAAGTGCGCCGGGAGCCCGACGAGCGGTTCCGCGGCTTCCTCCACAACGACATCGTGAAGTGCAACTCCTGCTCCATGTGCGTAAAGGTCTGCCCCATGGACTGCATCTCCCTCGAGGCGGTACGTGGCGCCGACAAGAAGTTCGTGCTCGTTTCCTACGAGATCAACATCGGGCGCTGCATGTTCTGCGGCCTGTGCGTGGAGGTCTGCCCGACCGATTCGCTCGTCCACACCAGCGGCTATGAGAAGGCGTCGGTCGACCGCGGGGAGCTGATCCTCCATTTCGTCCACGAGGACCCCGCCGGGATCAGGGCGCGCGTGGCAAAGCAGGTGGCGGAGGCGGCGGCGAAGGCGGCCGAGGCCGCAAAAGCGGCGGAAGCGGCCAAGGCGGCGGCGAGCCTGGCAGCGCCTGCCGCAACCCCCGCAGCGGCGAGCCCGGCAGCGCCTGCGGCAACCCCCGCGGCGGCGAACCCGCCGGCAAAGGATGACCCGGAGAAAAAGGGATGACGGGACCGGCGAACCTTGTTTTCTATCTCATCGCGGCCCTCACGGTGGGGTCCGCCATCCTGGTGGCGATTCTGCCCAACATCGTCTATTCCGCCGTCGCGCTCCTGTTCTCGTTCGCTGGGGTGGCCGGCCTGTACGTGTTCCTGTCGGCGGATTTCCTCGCCGCCACCCAGGTGCTGGTGTACGTGGGGGGGATCCTCATCCTGATTATGTTCGCCGTCTTCCTTTCGAACCGGATCTCCGACGTCAAGATCTCCAATCCGGCGCGCTTCCACTGGCAGGCCGCCCTCCTCTGCCTGGCGCTCTTCGGCGTCCTTTCGTACACGGCGGTCTCCACGGCCTTCCCCATCAAGCCGGAGATCGTCTACCTGCCGTCCACCGCCGAGATCGGAGAGCTCTTGATGACGCGCTACCTGCTGCCGTTCGAGGCCGCCTCGGTGCTGCTGCTGGCGACGATGATCGGCGCCGCGTTGCTGTCCCGGCCCGAAGGAGGGAAGGGGAGAGCGGCCGACATGGAGGAGCCGAAGTAAATGGGCCTGGACAAGCTGCTGGTCGTCGGCGCCGCGCTGTTCTGCTGCGGCCTCTACACGATCCTGACGCGACGGAACGCGGTGGCGGTCCTCATGGGGGTCGAGCTGATCCTCAACTCCGCGAACATCAACTTCGTCGCGTTTTCCCACTACGTGTCCCGCACCATCGGCGGGCAGATCTTCGCCGTTTTCGTGATCGTGCTCGCGGCGGCCGAGGCCGCCGTCGCGCTGGCCATCTTCCTGCGGCTGTACGCCACGACGGGCACCGTCGAAGTGGATACGGCCGACCATCTCAAGGGGTAGATCTTGATCCGATACGCACACTTCATTCCGCTCCTGCCGCTGTTCGCCTTCTTCATCAACATCGCGGTCGGCAGGCGGCTGCCGCGCAAGGGGGACTGGGTCTCGCTGGGCGCGATCGCCATCGGGCTGGCGATCTCCATCGGGATCTTCTACGAGGTCTTCCGGGTCTACGACCCGAATTTCAAATACCACGTCACGTTCCCGTGGCTCGACTTGGGCGGCCGGTTCGTCATCCGGGCCGGGATCCTGATCGACAACGTCACCGCCGTGATGCTGCTGGTGGTCACCGGGGTTTCCGCCCTCGTCCACCTGTTCTCCGTGGGATACATGCACGGCGACCCGCGGTACAGCAGGTACTTCGCCTACCTCTCGATCTTCTCCTTCTCGATGCTGGGGCTGGTCCTGTCGGACAGCTTCTTCTTCATCTACATCTTCTGGGAGCTCGTGGGGGTTTCCTCCTACCTGCTCATCGGGTTCTGGTTCGAGAAGAAGTCGGCATCCGACGCCGGCAAGAAGGCGTTCATCGTGAACCGGGTGGGCGACTTCGGGTTCCTGCTCGGGTTCCTGCTGCTTTTCGCCACGACCGGGGCGCTGGGGTACGACGAGGTGTTCCAGGCGATCCGCGAGGGGAAGATCGAGGGGACGCTTCTGACCCTGGCGGGGATCGGTATCTTCTGCGGGGCGATCGGAAAATCCGCCCAGTTCCCGCTGCACGTCTGGCTCCCCGACGCGATGGAGGGCCCCACCCCGGTTTCCGCCCTGATCCACGCCGCGACGATGGTCGCCGCCGGCGTCTACCTCGTCGGGCGGGTGTACCCCATCTTCACCCCCGACGCGTTCCTCGTCATCGCCTACATCGGGCTCGTCACGCTGTTCATCACGGCCACGATCGCGCTTGCGGCGACCGATATCAAGAAGGTCCTCGCCTATTCGACCTGCTCGCAGCTCGGCTTCATGATCATGGGCCTGGGCGTCGGCGGCTACACGGCGGGGTTGGCGCACCTGACGACGCACGCGGCGTTCAAGGCGTGCCTGTTCCTCGGGTCGGGATCGGTGATCCACGCGGTGCACAGCCAGGAGATCACCGAAATGGGCGCACTGCGCAGGAAGATGCCGATCACGTTCGTCACGTTCCTGGTGGCGACCCTGTCGATCGCCGGCGTGCCGTTCTTCTCCGGCTTCTACAGCAAGGACATGATCCTGGGCGCGGCGCTCGAGTTCGGCCTGAGGAACCCGAAGCACATCCTCCTGTTCGCCGGCGCGCTGTTCACGGCGGGGCTGACCGCCTTCTACATGTTCCGGCTGGTGATCCTCACCTTCCTCGGGAAGCCCAAGGACCACCACAAGTTCGACCACGCGCACGAGTCGCCCCCCAACATGTGGGTCCCGCTGGTGATCCTGGCGGGCCTGTCGTTCTCCTTCTGGTACAGCGGCTGGTTCGGCGACCTGGTGAAGAAGCCCGCGTCGGCGGTGCCGGTCGTGTCCGCG
This sequence comes from Deltaproteobacteria bacterium RBG_16_64_85, assembly GCA_001798885.1. Lineage (NCBI taxonomy): Bacteria > Deltaproteobacteria > Deltaproteobacteria bacterium RBG_16_64_85. The sequence goes on along the minus strand of MGQW01000044.1, from coordinate 25,702 downwards.
GCGGTGCATGGAGAGCCCGCAACGGCGGACTCCTCCTCCCTGGCGGCGGCCCTTCCGCATGCGCAGACGCCCGTCCATGAGGCCTCGACCGCGACGCACGACGTTTCCGGCTCCCGCACCGAGAGGACCGGCGGGCATGCCGCCGCGCACGGCGGGGAATCCGACCACGACGCGCACCTGGCGCACACGGCCCACACGTGGGCGATGTTCTCGTCGGTCGCCGTCGGGACGCTCGGGATCTCGCTGGCCTTCGTCGTCTACTTCTTCGGCTGGGTGAACCCCGACCGGGTGGCTGCGGCGTTTTCGCCCATGCACACGTTCCTCAGGAACAAGTGGTACTTCGACGAGCTGTACGAGGCGACGGCCGTCAACGGGATGAAAGCCCTGTCCCGGGGACTGGGGTGGTTCGACCTGCACGTCGTGGACGGGCTCGTCAACCTCTGCGCGCAGCTGGGCGTATGGACTTCTTTCCTGGTCGGCAAGTTCGACAACAGCGTGGTCGACGGCGCCGTGAACGGCGTGGCGACCGTGACGATAGAGAGCGGCTCCTTCTTCCGCCGGTTCCAGACCGGGAAGCTCTATCACTACGTGTTCGTCCTGGCGGGCGGGATTTTGATCATTTACCTGGTTAAAGCTTTCTGACCGGAGGAGGTCTTCCGTGGGTTTCATCGACAGTCACATCCTGAGCCTGATGACGTTCCTCCCCTTGGCCGGCGGGGCGATCATCCTCTGCCTGCCGAAGGGCAACGACAATCTGGTCAAGACGATCGCCGCCGTGGCGTCGTTTCTCCCGGTCCCGCTGGCGATCAAGCTCTGGGTCGCGTTCGACCCAACGGTGGCCGGCGTGAACGTGGCGAACCAGTTCCAGTTCGTCGAGCGCTTCAGCTGGATCCCCTCGATCAACGTGGAGTACTTCATGGGGGCCGACGGGATCTCGGTGCCGATGCTCATCCTCACGGCGATCGTCTCCTTCCTGGCGGTGATTGGCTCCTGGGGGATCGAGAAGCAGATCAAGGGGTACATGGCGCTCTTCCTCCTGCTCGAGACCGGCATGATGGGCGTCTTCGCGTCGCTGGACTTCTTCCTGTTCTACGTCTTCTGGGAAGTGATGCTCCTGCCGATGTACTTCCTCATCGGGATCTGGGGAGGCCCGCGGCGCGAGTACGCGGCCATCAAGTTCTTCCTCTACACGCTGCTCGGTTCGGTCCTGATGCTCCTTGTCATCCTGGCGCTCTACTTCAACACGACGAACCCCGAGACGGGCGGGCACACCTTCAACATGCTCCATTACATGCAGCAGTCGACCCACAACGGGTGGCTGAAAGGATTCGACGTCCGGATCCTGCTGTTCATAGGCCTGTTCATCGGGTTCGCCATCAAGGTCCCTCTGTTCCCGTTCCACACGTGGCTCCCCGACGCCCACGTCGAGGCGCCGACGGCGATCTCGGTCATCCTGGCGGGGATCCTCCTGAAGATGGGGACGTACGGCCTGATGCGGATCTCCTTCCCGATCTTCCCGGACGTGACAAAGTGGTTCGTCATTCCGATGGCCGTCCTCGGGGTGATCAACATCGTCTACGGCGCCCTGTGCGCCATGGCGCAATCGGATCTCAAGAAACTGGTCGCCTATTCCTCGGTGAGCCACATGGGGTTCTGCCTCCTCGGGATGGCGGCGCTCACTCCGGCCGGGATGATCGGCGCCTCGTTCCAGATGTTCTCCCACGGCATGATCACGTCCATGCTCTTCTTCCTCGTCGGCGTCGTCTACGACCGGGCGCACCACCGCGACATCGACGGGTTCGGGGGACTGGGCGCCGTCGTGCCGGTTTACACCTTCTTCGTGAGCGTGGCGTTCTTCGCATCGCTCGGCCTGCCGGGTTTTTCCGGGTTCGTCGCCGAGGCGATGGTCTTCATCGGGTCGTTCGGCGTCCTCAAGAATTTTGTCATCATCGGCGCCTCCGGGATCATCATCGTCGCTGCGTTCCACCTCTGGGCGCTCCAGCGGGTCTTCCTGGGGCCGCTCAACCCCAAGTACGCCCAGCTCGAGGAGATCAACGCACGCGAGATCTTCTGCCTCACCCCGCTGGCGCTGATGACGCTGATCCTCGGGGTCTATCCGATGCCGGTGCTCAACCTCATGAACACCTCGCTCATCAAGCTCGTCGACATCGTGAAGACGGTGATCTAGGATGCCCCTGGGGAACCTCGCCAGCGTAAACTTCTTCCTGCCCGAGTTCGCCGTCACGGCGACGATCCTTTTGCTCGTCGTCGTGCACGTAGCGGGGAAGAACCGGCAGTCGTCCGCTCCGGCGATCCTCTCCCTGGCGGGCGTCGGGGCAGCGCTCCTCCTGACCGCAATCCAGCCCGCGGGGCCGGGCAAGCCGCTCTTCGAGGGGATGGTGGCGCTCGACGGTTTTGCCGTCTTCTTCAAGGCGCTGACCGCACTGGCCACGATCGTCGTCATCTTCATGTCGATGGACTGCGCGGAGCTCGCCGGCAGGAGCCAGGCCGAGTACTACATCTTCCTCCTGTCGGTGCTGCTCGGGATGTTCCTCCTTGCGGCGTCGACCGATATCGTGATGCTGTACCTGTCCCTCGAGCTGGTCTCGATCCCGTCGTACCTGCTTGCCGGCTATCTCAAGGGGAAGGAATCGTCGATCGAGGCTTCGATGAAGTACGTCGTGTACGGGGCGACCGCGTCGGGCGTGATGATCTACGGCTTCTCGCTGCTGTTCGGCCTGACGGGCACCACCCAGATCGGGGAGATCGGCCGGGCGCTGGCCCTCGGGAAGGCGACGCTTCCGGTGTTCCTGGCGGCGGTGATGGTGACGGTCGGGTTCGGGTTCAAGATCGCGGCGGTCCCCTTCCACATGTGGAGCCCCGACGTGTACGAGGGGGCACCGACCCCGGTCACCGCCTTCCTGTCGGTGGGCCCCAAGGCTGCGGGGTTCGCGGTGCTCGTGCGGTTCTTCTACACCGTGTTCGCCTCCCCCGACGGGGCGGAGGGGGCGTGGAGGATCTCCTCCGCCGTGGACTGGACCCTGCTGTTCGCGGTTCTCTCCGCGGTGACGATGACGGTGGGGAACCTGGTTGCCATCAACCAGAAGAACGTGAAGAGGCTTCTGGCCTACTCCTCCATCGCCCACGCCGGGTACATGCTGATGGGGTTCGTCCTCCTCACGCCGGCCGGCCTCAAGGCGATCCTGTTCTACCTCGTGGTGTACCTGTTCATGAACCTGGGCGCGTTCTACGTGGTGATCCTGGTGGCCAACGGGACCCGGAGCGAGGACATCGCCGATTACTCCGGACTGGGCAGCCGGGCGCCGTTCGCCGCCGTTTCCCTCGCCATCTTCCTGTTCGCCCTGACGGGCATCCCGCCCTTCTCGGGGTTCATCGGGAAGGTTTATCTCTTCGCCGAGGTCATCGACCGGGGGGTCTACTGGCTGGCCCTGGTGGCGGCGATCAACAGCGTCGTCTCGCTGTACTATTACGCCCGCATCGTCAAGGTCATGTTCCTGGAGGACCCGAAGGAGAGCGCGGAGCTTTCCGTACCCGCATTCCCCCGGGCGCTCCTCTGCCTTCTCGTGATTCCGACGCTCGTTCTTGGAGTATACTGGGAGCCCGTGATCCGGGTAGCCGCGAATTCCGTTAAACTTCTCGTTTTCTAGTTCGCTGGAAAGGGGCGCCGTGGCGAACTTCGTTTCCTCCATCGAGTTCTCGGATCCGTATTTCTCGGTCCTCCTGATGCTGGTGATCGGGGTGGGGATGTCGGTGGCGTTCGTCTTCCTCTCCCAGGCGCTGGGCCCCAAGCGATACGATCGGGTCAAGTACAGCGTCTACGAGTGCGGCGTCGATCCCTTCACAACCGCCTCGGTGCGCATCTCCGTGAAGTTCTACCTGATTGCCATTCTGTTCATCCTTTTCGACCTGGAGTCGGCGTTCATTTATCCGTGGGCGATCCTCTTCCGGCAGCTGGGATGGTTCGGCTTCATCGAAATGGGGATCTTCATCCTGATCCTGCTCGCGGGCCTCATCTATGCGTGGAAAAAGGGAGCGCTGGAATGGCAGTAGGGAATCGCCCGGAAAACCCCCTCCCGGGAGGCGGGTACGCCCTGACGACGCTCGAGGCGATCATCGCGTGGGGGCGCAAGTACTCGATCTACCCCTTCACGTTTGCGACCGCCTGCTGCGGGATCGAGGTGATGGGGGCGTTCGGCACGCACTACGACCTGTCCCGGTTCGGGGCCGAGGTCGTCCGGTTCTCCCCCCGGCAGGCGGACATGCTCCTCGTCGCCGGGACGATCAACTACAAGATGGCGCCAGTCCTGGTCCGCATCTACGAGCAGATGCTCGAGCCCAAGTGGGTCGTTGCGATGGGGGCCTGCGCCTCCTCCGGCGGCTTCTACAACAACTACAGCGTCCTGCAGGGGATCGACAAGATCATCCCGGTGGATGTGTACATCCCCGGCTGCCCGCCGAACCCGGAAGGGATCATCGACGCCGTGGTGGCCATCCAGAAACTGCTTACGACGGGCGCCCCGCGGGCAGCGGAGCGCTGGCCGATCAAGATCTGAAAGCATAGCGGAAGGGAAATGGCCGAAGAGACGAAAAGCCCGGTGCTGCGAAAGCTGACCGAGAGGTTCGGCGATGCGATCGTCTCGACGCACTCCGACTTCGGCGACGACACGGCCCTGGTCCGCCGGGAGAAGATCGTAGAGATCTGCACGTTCCTGCGCGACGACTCCGACCTGCTCTTCGACTTCGCGATGGACCTGACCGGGGTGGATTACCTCGGCGAGATCCCCCGGTTCGAGGTGGTCTACCACCTCTATTCCCTGGAGAAGAAGCACCGGGTGCGGATCAAGGCGCGCCTCCCCGAGGAGGACCCGACGATCGACTCCGTGGTTTCGGTGTGGCCGGGGATCAACTGGTACGAGCGCGAGGCGTACGACATGTACGGCATAGTCTTTCGCAACCACCCGAACCTCAAAAGGATTCTCATGTACGAGGCGTTCGTCGGACACCCGCTGCGGAAGGACTACCCAAAGGCCAGGCGGCAGCCCACCGTGGGGCCGGAAGAGTAACATGGCGGAAATCGTCGGAGCACAGAGGGGGCGCGGAAAGCTCGACCTTCAGGCCGAGCCGGTGATCCTGAACATCGGCCCCTCCCACCCCGCCACGCACGCTACGCTCCGGCTCGTCGCCGAGCTGGACGGGGAAACGATCCTCTCGCTCACCCCCGAGTTCGGCTACCTGCACCGGTGCTTCGAGAAGGAATCGGAGGACCATACCTGGACCCAGGTGGTCACGTACACCGACCGGCTGAACTACGTCTCCCCGCTGATGAACAACGTGGGATACGCGATGGCCGTGGAGAAGCTGTGCGGGATCGAGGTCACCGAGCGGTGCAAGTACATCCGCGTGCTCGTCTGCGAGCTCTCCCGGATCATCGACCACATGGTGTGCATCGGCACGAACATGGTCGACCTGGGGGCCCTCACGAACTTCTGGTACTTCTGGAAGCCGCGCGAAGAGGTCTACATGCACCTGATCGAGCCGCTGACGGGCACGCGCCTTACGACAGGGTACACCCGGATCGGCGGCATGCAGTGGGACCTGCCCGAAGGCTGGGCCGCGAAATGCCGGGACATCTGCCGGAACGTGATCCTGCCGGCGATCGCCGACGTGAACGCGCTGCTGACGAAGAACAGGATCTTCATCGAGCGGACGATGGGGGTGGGCCCCATTACCGCGAAGGACGCGATCGCGATGGGCTTCACGGGCCCGTGCCTCCGGGCGGCGGGAGTCCCCCTGGACCTGCGCAAGGACGAGACCTACCTCGTCTACGACCGGTTCGACTTCGACGTCCCCATCGGCCTGAAGGGCGACACGTGCGACCGGTACATGGTCCGGATGGAGGAGATGCGCCAGTCGGTGCGCATCATCGAGCAGGCGCTGGATCAGCTCCCAGGGGGCTCGGTGAACATCGACGACACCCGCTACCTCCTCCCGGACAAGGAGCTGGTCTACACGAACATCGAGTCGCTGATGCAGCACTTCAAGAACATCATGGAAGGGATCCGGGTCCCCGCCGGCGAAGTCTACTCGGCCACCGAGGCGGCCAATGGGGAGCTGGGATACTACATCGTCAGCAAGGGCGGCGGGGGTCCGTACAAGATCAAGGTCCGTCCCCCGTGCTTCAACATGTTCCAGGGGATGCCACTCCTTTGCGAGGGGCAGATGATCGCGGACCTCATCGCGGTATTGGGAAGTGTCAACATCATCGCGGGGGAGCTCGACCGGTGAGCGCGGCGTTTTCCGATACGGCCCGGCGGGAGCTCGAGGCGGTACTTTCGCGCTACCCGGACAAGGAGGCGGCGATTCTTCCGGCCCTGTATCTGGCCCAGCGCGAGTTCGGCTACCTCTCCGACGAGGCGATCGTGGTTGTCGCCGACCTGTTGGGGTTCACCCCGGCGCGCATCGAGGGGGTGGCGACCTTCTACACCATGTACAACCGGAAGCCGGTGGGGAAGTACCACGTGCAGATCTGCCGCAACCTCTCCTGCTCGCTTCTGGGCGCCGAGCACCTGATCGAGCACGTGTCGAAGAAGCTCGGGATCCGGCCGGGGAAGACGACGCCGGACGGGAAATTCACGCTGTCCGAGGTGGAGTGCCTGGGCAGCTGCGGGACCGCGCCGGTCCTGCAGCTCAACGACGACTACCACGAGGACCTGACCGAGGAGAAGATCGACGCCCTCCTCGACCGGCTTCCGTAACGGGGAAAAGCGAAGACGACGATGGAAACGGTCCTCACCACCCATTTCGCCGACGAGCAATACCGCCGCGTCGACAGGTACCTGGAGCTCGGCGGGTACGAGGCGCTGCGGAAGGCGCTCTCCACCCCTAAGGAGCAGATTGTCGAGGAGGTCAAGAAGGCGAACCTGCGCGGCCGGGGCGGCGCCGGCTTCCCGGCTGGGGTGAAGTGGGGATTCCTCCCGAAGGACCTCTCCCGCCCGCGGGTCCTGGTGGTCAACGCGGACGAGGGGGAGCCGGGGACGTTCAAGGACCGGCAGATCATGGCCAAGGCGCCGCACCTCCTCCTGGAGGGGATCGCGATCGCCTCCTATGCCATGACGATCCACGTCAGCTACATCTACATCCGGGGGGAGTTCGTCCGCGAGGCGAAGATCCTGGAGGACGCAATCGCCGAGGCGTACGCAAAGGGATTCCTGGGGAAGAATCTCCTGGGCTCCGGGTTCGACCTGGACGTTACCGTCCACCGCGGCGCGGGTGCCTACATCTGCGGCGAGGAGACCTCCCTTCTCAACTCGCTTGAGGGGAAGCGGGGATGGCCCCGGATCAAGCCGCCCTTCCCGGCCTCCGTCGGGGCGTTCGGCCTCCCCACGATCGTGAACAACGTGGAAACGATCGCGGACGTGCCGTGGATCGTCGCCAACGGGGGGGAGAAGTTCGCCTCCCTCGGGGTGGAGAAGAACGGCGGCACGCGCCTGATCGGCGTCAGCGGCCCCGTGAACCGGCCCGGCGTCTACGAACTGTCGGCGGGGGTGCTCCTGCGGGAGGTCATTTATACGCACGCCGGAGGGTTGAAGGACGGAAAAGCGCTCAAGGCCGTGATCCCGGGCGGATCGTCCACGCCGGTCCTGCGCCCGGACGAGATCGACGTGACGTTCGACATCGAGTCGATGGGGAAGATCGGAACGATGCCGGGGTCCGGCGGCGTCATCGTCATCGCGGAAGGCACCTGCATGGTCCGGGCCCTCTCGGTGCTGATGAAATTCTACGCGCACGAATCGTGCGGCCAGTGCACCCCGTGCCGGGAAGGGACCGGGTGGCTGGCGAAGGTCGTGGGCCGCATCGAGAACGGGCAGGGGCGGGAGGGGGACCTCGAGCTCGTCCTCGACGTGTGCGACAACATGATGGGGAGGACCATCTGTCCGCTGGCCGACGCGGCGGTGATGCCCGCCCAGTCGTTCATCTGGAAGTTCCGGGAAGAGTTCGACCGGCACATCCGGGACCAAAAATGCCCGTTCGGGAACAGATTCTAGGGACCCATGCCGACCTTCCTCATCAACGGAGTCTCCACGACGGTCCCCGAGGGGACGACGATCCTCGAAGCCGCGGGGCAGATCGGGATCGAGATCCCCCACTATTGCTACCACCCCAAGCTCTCGATCGCGGGGAACTGCCGGATGTGCCTGGTGGAGGTGGAGAAGTTCCCGAAGCTCCAGATCTCCTGCAATACCGTGGTGACCGAGGGGATGGTGGTCCGGACCGACACGGAGAAGGTGAAGAAGGCCGTCACCGGGGTCCTCGAGCTGATGCTCCTCCATCACCCGATCGACTGCCCGATCTGCGACCAGGCGGGCGAGTGCGGCCTGCAGAACTACTACATGAAGTTCGGGCTGCACAAGAGCCGGTACGCCCTCGAGGACAAGGTCCACAAGAAGAAGGTGCAGGACATCGGGGGGCAGATCGTCCTGGACGCCGAGCGGTGCATCCTCTGCTCCCGCTGCGTCCGGTTTCTCCGGGAAGTCACCGGGACCTGCGAGATGGAGTTCTTCAGCCGGGGGGACCACTCCGAGATCTCGATCTTTCCCGGCAGGCCGCTCCGCAACGATTACACCGGCAACCTGGCCGACATCTGCCCGGTGGGGGCGCTGACGAACAAGGACTTCCGGTTCAAGTGCCGGGTCTGGTTCCTGAAAAGCGCGGACTCGATCTGCCCCGGCTGCTCCAACGGGTGCAACATCCACGCGGACTTCAAGGGGGACATCCTCTACCGGTTCCGGCCCCGCCGGAATGACGCCGTCAACCAGACGTGGCTGTGCGACTTCGGGCGGCTCGAGTACAAGAAGGCCAACGAGGACAGGCTCCTGACGCCCGTGATCCGCGAGGGGGGGCAGTCGGTCGCCGCCGACTGGGATGCCGCCCTCTTCGCGACTTCTCTCAAATTCCGGGAGGCGGTCGAGGCGGGCGGTCCCGAATCGGTGGCCGTCATCGCTTCGCCGCAGTCCTCCAACGAGGAGCTGTTCCTGGTCCGGAAGCTGGCGAAGGAAGTCCTGCGGACGCCGAACTACGGATTCAGCTCCCGCACGCCCGGGCGTCCCGCATCGGACGATTTCCTCATCAAGGCGGATAAAAACCCGAACTCGAAGGGGGCGATGCTGTTCGGCTTCACCGAGGAGGGGTTCGACCGCACGGTCCGGGCGATCTCCGAGAGGAAGATCCGCGCGCTCCTGGTGTTCGGAAACGTCCTCGCCGATTTCGCGGAGGGCGAGATCGGCCCGCTCCTGTCCAACGTCCCTTTCATCGCCCACGTGGGGACGAACAACGGGGCGCTCTCCCGGGCGGCGCACGCCGTCCTGCCGTCGGCCTCCTTCGCCGAGCGGGGCGGGACCTTCACCAACTTCGCGGGGCGGGTGCAGCGGTTCCGGCCGGGGTTCCCGCCGCGCGGCAAGGCGAGAAACGACATCGGGATCGTCGCGGGGATGGCGAACCTGCTGGGCGCGGGCTGGACCTTGGCCGGGGAGGCCTCCGTGTTCCAGGCGCTGTCCGCCTCGGAGGCGCCGTTTTCCGGGATGAGCTACGAATCCCTGGGGGACCCGGGTCAGGTGGCCGGAGGGCCGAAATGACCCCCCTCTTCGACATCACGGTGTCCGTGGCGCGGATCGCGGTGTTCTTTGCCTTCGTTTTCGGGCTCGTCGTCATCATGACGTGGGTGGAACGGAAAGGGGCGGCCTACATCCAGGACCGGCGGGGCCCCAACCGGGCGCGCATCCTGGGGCTCACCCTGGGCGGAATCTTTCACCCCCTGGCCGACGCGCTCAAGTTCCTCTTCAAGGAGGACTTCATCCCGGACAACGCCCACCGGCTCTTCTACCAGATGGCGCCGATGTTCGCGCTCGCACCGGCGGTCATGACGATGGCCGTCGTCCCGTTCGGGCCCCCGGTCACGTTCGGCGGAAAGCAGATCGCGCTCCAGATCGCGGACCTGAACGTCGGCATCCTTTACCTGTTTGCCATCTCCGGGATGACGGTCTACGGCGTGGTGCTCGCGGGCTGGTCCTCCAACAGCAAGTACCCGCTCCTGGGCGGCCTGCGTTCCTCCGCGCAGATGATCTCGTACGAGGTATCGATGGGGCTCTCCATCGTCGGGATCCTCATGGTATTCGGCTCCGTCCAGCTCTCCGAGATCGCGCGGGGACAGGGCGAGTTGCTCTTCGGGGTCCTGCCGAAGTGGGGGGTCTTCGTCCAGCCGCTGGGATTCATCCTGTTCCTCACCGCGCTCTACGCGGAGGCGAACCGGACCCCATTCGACCTTCCCGAGGGGGAGTCGGAGCTGGTGGCCGGATACCACACCGAGTACGCCTCCTTCAAGTTCTCCATGTTCATGATGGCCGAGTACATCCACCTGGTGGTGGGCTCGGCGGTCCTGGCGACCCTTTTCTTCGGCGGCTGGCAGTTCCCGTACCTCGGGAATACGGGGTTTGCATTCCCCGGCGGCGTTTCCGTCGCGGTTCCCGCCTGGGCGGTGCTCCTCCTTCGGATCGGGTCGTTCGTTGCGAAAACGTTCTTTTTCTGCTGGCTCTTCGTGTGGGTCCGGTGGACGATCCCCCGGTTCCGGTACGACCAGGTCATGCGGCTGGGATGGAAGGTGATGCTTCCCCTGGCGCTTCTCAATATCTTCGTGACGGGGCTGGTCCTGCTCCTGATCGATCGAGGCGGGATGTAGATCGATGACGATCGGGGTGAAAAAGGTGGCCCGGCCGCCGGAGATGTCCTTCGGGGAGAGCCTCTACCTGCTCGAGATCCTGAAGGGCCTTGCGGTGACGATGGGGCACTTCCTGCACAACGTCGCCCACAACAAGGACATCCCCACGATCGAATACCCCGAGGTGCGGCGGGTGATGCCGCCGCGGTTCCGCGGGTGCCACCGGCTGATGAAGCGGCAAAACGGCGCGCCGCGCTGCGTGGCGTGCTACATGTGCGCCACTGCCTGCCCCGCCGTGTGCATCACCATCGTGGCGGGGGAGTCCCCCGACCCGAAGGTCGAGAAGTACCCGGTGCGGTTCGACATCGACATGCTGCGGTGCATCTTCTGCGGGCAGTGCGTCGAGGCGTGCCCGGTGGACGCGATCCGGATGGACACCGGCTGGTTCACCCCGCCGGAGGACACCCGGGAGAAGCTCATCTACACGATCGACCGGTTATTGGAGAAGTAGGGGGCAATGGAACGGATCCTGTTCGTCATTTTCGGCGCGATCGCGGTGGGCGGCGCGATCATGGTGGTGACGAGGAAGCACCCGATGTCCTCGGCGCTCTACCTGATCCTGACGCTGTTCGCCGTGGCGGCGCTCTTCGCCCTGCGGCAGGCCCACTTCCTGGCGGCGATCCAGGTCATCGTCTACGCCGGGGCCGTCGTGGTCCTGTTCATCTTCGTCATCATGCTGGTCAACGTGCCGGAGAACAAGCTCCCGGTGGAGCGGACGACGGTGATGCGGCTCCTGGGGGTCGTCGCTGCGGGGCTGTTCATCCTCGAAGGGGCGGTCCTGGCCCGGCGGTTCATCCTGCCGGCCGGATCCGGGGCCGACGCGGGGTCCGTCCAGGCCGTTGGGAAAGCGCTGTTCACCGATTACCTGCTTGCCTTCGAGATCACCTCGGTGCTCCTGCTGGCGGCGGTGATCGGGGCCATCACGCTGGCGAAAAAGAAGATCTGACGGAGAAGGAAGGATGATGGAACCGTCCGCATACCTGCTGCTCTCCGGGATCCTGTTCGGCATCGGGGTGGTCGGGGTGGTGGCGCGTAAAAACGTTCTCATCATCCTGATGAGCGTGGAGATCATGCTCAACGGGGTCAACGTCGCCTTCATCGCCGTCGGGTCGCACCTGGGGGACCCCACCGGATCGGTGTTCGCCTTCATGGTGATGACCGTGGCCGCGGCGGAGGCCGCGGTGGGGCTGGCGATCCTCATCGCCATCTACCGGCTGAAGGAGACGATCGACGTCACGGAACTGAGCGTGCTGAAATGGTGAGCGGAATCCTCGATGTCCTGTGGCTCGTCCCGGCGCTTCCGCTTCTGGGAGTGATCCTGAACGGCGCGATCGCGCTGTTCTCCGAGCGCCCGGTCCTGCTTGCGGAGGCCGCGCATGGGGAGGAGGATCACGGTTCCCTCGGACCTCCGGCCCTCGGGACTTCGCCCCCTGGAACTTCGCACTCCGGGGGCTCGCACGGCGATTCGCACGGAGCCTCGCCCGCTCCGGCGCCCTATCGGAAGCTGGTCGCCTTCATCGGGCCGGCGGTGGTGGGGGTGTCCTTCGTCGTTTCGCTCCTGTCGGTGATCGCGCTCGCCGCGAGGTCCCCGCACGACCGTCTCTTCGTCCAGGTCCTCTTCCCCTGGATCCAGGCGGGGGGGTTCTCCGCCCCCGCGGCCCTGCAGCTGGACCCGCTTTCCTCCGTGATGATCCTCGTCGTCACCGGCGTCGGGTTCCTCATCCATGTCTACTCCGTCGGGTACATGTCCCACGAGAAGGCGTTCGCCCGGTACTTCGTCTACCTGAACCTGTTCACCTTCGCGATGCTCGTCCTGGTCCTGGGGAGCAACTACCTCGTGATGTTCGTCGGCTGGGAGGGGGTGGGGCTGTGTTCCTACCTCCTGATCGGCTACTGGTACGAGAAGAAGAGCGCCTCCGATGCGGGGAAGAAGGCGTTCATCGTCAACCGGGTCGGCGACTTCGGATTCATTCTCGGATTGTTCCTCCTCTTCTGGACATTCGGGACGGTCAACTATACGGAAGTCTTCGCGAAGATCCCCATGCTGTCGGCCAGCGGCGTCCTGACGACGGAGACCGCAACGGCGATCACCCTCCTTTTCTTCATCGGCGCCATCGGGAAATCGGCGCAGATTCCCCTCTACGTCTGGCTCCCCGATGCGATGGAGGGCCCCACGCCCGTCTCCGCCCTCATCCACGCGGCGACGATGGTCACCGCGGGCGTCTACATGGTCGCCCGATCGAATGCGCTCTACCTCTTGTCCCCCGTGTCGATGGGGGTGGTCGCGGTGATAGGGGCGGCGACGGCGATCTTCTCCGCGACGATCGGCATCACGCAGAACGACATCAAGCGCGTGCTCGCCTACTCGACCGTCTCCCAGCTGGGGTACATGTTCCTGGCGTGCGGGGTCGGGGCATTCACCGCGGGGATCTTCCACCTCATGACGCACGCCTTCTTCAAGGCGCTGCTCTTCCTGGGCTCCGGCTCGGTGATCCACGCCCTCTCCGGGGAGCAGGACATGCGGAAGATGGGGAGCTTGAAGAAACACCTCCCGATCACCTTCACGACCATGTTCATCGCGACGCTGGCGATCGCCGGGATCCCGGGACTGTCGGGCTTCTTCTCCAAGGACGAGATCCTCTGGAAGGCGTTCTCCTCCCCGCACGGGAACATCGTCTTGTGGGCGATCGGGGCCCTGGCGGCGGGGATCACCGCCTTCTACATGTTCCGCCTGGTGTTTCTGACCTTTTTCGGGGCCTCCCGGATGGAGCCGCAGGTGGAGAAGCACGTCCACGAATCGCCCGGGTCGATGACCGTGCCGCTCATGCTCCTGGCCGTTTTTTCGGTGATCGGCGGCTGGGTCGGCATCCCCGAGGTCCTGGGCGGGCACAATTATTTTGAAGAGTGGCTCGCGCCGGTCTTCGCGCACGGGGCGGCGGCGGGCCACGGAGCCGCGCACCACCCGGTCGCCCTGGAGCTGGGGCTGATGGCGGGATCGGTGGCGGTGGCGCTGTTCGGGATCGGGCTTGCGTACTACCTCTACCGCGTCCGGACGGAAAAGCCCGAGAAGATCGCGGGGACGGTCCCGAGGCTCTACGACGTGGTCTACAACAAGTATTACGTGGACGAGATCTACGACGTCGTCATCGTCCGCAGGATCGTCGACGGATCGGTCTGGCTGTGGAGGGCGTTCGACGCGGCGTTCATCGACGGGATCGTCAACGGCGTCGCGTCGCTGGTGCGGGGTACCGGCGACCGCCTCCGGCGCGTGCAGACCGGCGTGGTGGGCAACTACGCCTTCTCGCTGCTGCTCGGCGCGGTCCTCATCGTCGGCTACATCCTCGCGCGGTAGAACGGGAAGGGAGCCTTTGCGGAGCGTGCGGGCATGACGGGAATCCTGGAAACATTGTCGGCGAACCTGCTGACCGCGCTGATCTTCTTCCCTCTGGCAGGGGCCCTGCTGCTCGTCTTCCTGCCGAGGGACGACAACCGGCTGCTCCGGAACGTCACCTTCGGCGTCACCCTGGCGGAGTTCCTCCTTTCGCTGCCGCTGGTCCTGGACTTCAACGGCGCCACCGCGGCGATGCAGTTCGTCGTCCGCGCCCCCTGGATCCCCGCCTACGGGATCGAGTACCACGTCGGCGTCGACGGCATCTCCCTGTGGCTCGTGATGCTGACGACCTTCCTGATGCCGATCGCGATCCTCTCCACCTACTCGGCGGTCGAGAAGCACGTGAAGGAGTTCATGATCTTCATGCTGGTCCTCGAGGTCGGGATGGTGGGGGTGTTCCTTGCGGTCGACCTCTTCCTGTTCTACGTCTTCTGGGAGCTGGTGCTCATCCCGATGTACTTCCTCATCGGCGTGTGGGGGAGCGAGCGGCGCATCTATTCCGCGATCAAGTTCTTCCTCTTCACGTTCGCCGGGTCGGTGCTGATGCTCGTCGCGATCATCGCGCTCTATTTCCATCACTACGAGGTCACCGGTATTTATTCCACCGACCTGCTCCGGATGTACGCGATCGACATCCCCGTGAAGCTGCAGTTCTGGATGTTCGCCGCCTTCGCGCTGGCGTTCGCGTTCAAGGTCCCGATGTTCCCGTTCCACACGTGGCTTCCCGACGCGCACGTGGACGCCCCGACGTCGGGGTCGGTCATCCTGGCGGCCATCCTCCTGAAGATGGGGACCTACGGCTTCCTGCGGTTCGCGATGCCGCTGTTCCCCGTGGCAGCGGTCGACCTGATGCCGGTGATCTCCGGGCTGGCGGTCATCGGGATCATCTACGGCGCGCTCGTCGCGATGGTGCAGAAGGACATGAAGAAGCTGGTCGCCTACTCCTCCGTGTCCCACCTGGGCTTCGTGATGCTCGGGCTTTTCGCCTTCAACCTCCAGGGGATCGAGGGCGGCATCCTCCAGATGATCAACCACGGCGTCTCCACCGGGGCGCTCTTCCTCATCGTCGGGATCGTCTACGAACGGCGGCATACGCGCCTCATCGAGGAGTTCGGGGGGCTCTCCAAGGTCGCCCCGCTGTTCGCCGCCGTCTTCATGATCGTGACGCTCTCCTCGATCGGGCTTCCCGGCACCAACGGCTTCGTCGGCGAGTTCCTGATCCTGCTGGGCGCCTTCAAGACCACGCGGCTGCTGACGGTGTTCGCCGCATCCGGCGTGATCCTGGCGGCGGTCTATATGCTCTGGATGTACCAGCGGGTGATGTTCGGGAAGATCACCAACGAGGAGAACCGGCACATGACGGACCTGAACGCGCGGGAGGTGGCCTACCTGCTGCCGATCCTCGTGATGATCTTCTGGATCGGGGTCTACCCTCAGACGTTCCTCCGGAAGATGGACGCCTCGGTCTCCGCGGTCGTCACGCAGATCGAGACGAAGCGCCAGGCGGCGCTGTCGGGCCGTCCGGCGGGGGAGCCCCTGCTGGCCCGCTACTTCGACGTGGGGAAATGAGATGCCGCCGATCGCGATAGACGCCCAGGCGCTGCTCACGGGACTGTACAGCATTCTTCCCGAAACCCTCGTCGTGGCGACGGCGCTCGTCGTCCTGTTCCTCGACCTGGCCCTCCCCGAGGAGAACAAGCGGGTGCTGTGCTGGGTGAGCCTCGCAGGGATCGTCCTTTCGCTGTTCGCCGTCTTCGCGATGGGGCCGGGAAAGATCAGCGGGTTTTCGGGGGCCGTCGTCCATGACGGGCTGGGCGCGTTCTTCGAGATCGTCATCCTGTCCGCCTGCGCGCTGACGCTGCTCATGGCGACCGGCTACTCGGAGTGGGAGGGGACCCACAAGGGGGAGTTCTATTCCCTGCTCCTCCTGTCCACCTCCGGGATGATGTTCATGGCCAAGGGGACCGATCTCATGACGATCTTCCTGGGCCTGGAGACGCTGTCGATCCCGATCTACGTCCTGGTCGGCTTCCACCGCCACCGGATGTCCTCCATCGAGGGGGCGCTCAAGTACTTTCTCCTCGGCGCGTTCGCCTCGGGATTTCTCCTGTACGGGATCGCGCTGATGTACGCCGCGACGGGGACCACCAAGATTCCGGCGCTGGCCTCCATGCTCTACGACGCGCGGCTTGCCGCAAGCCCACTGCTCCTTGCCGGCGTCGGCTTCCTCCTGGTGGGGTTCGCCTTCAAGGTGTCTCTGGTGCCGTTCCACATGTGGACCCCCGACGCATACGAAGGGGCGCCCACGGTGATCACGGCGTTCATGTCCGCGGCGGTCAAGGCGGCGGCGTTCGCCGCGCTGATCCGGGTCCTGCTGCTGACCTTCGGGGGGCTGCAGCCGGTGATGTGGAAGGTCCTCTGGGCTCTCTCCGTGCTGACGATGACCGTGGGGAACCTCTCGGCGCTCCTGCAGGACAACGTGAAGCGGATGCTCGCATACTCCTCGATCGCGCACGCGGGGTACATCCTCGTCGGGCTGGTATCGGGCGACGTGCTGGGCAGCCAGGCGTCCCTCTTCTACCTGCTCGTGTACGCGTTCATGAACATCGGGGCCTTCGGGGTGGTGATGCTCATCGCGCGGAAGGAGGACGAGGGGTACGACATCCAACATCTTGCCGGGATCGGGTTCAGATATCCCGCGCTGGCCGGGCTGCTCACCCTCTTCCTGGTGTCGCTGGGGGGGATCCCTCCGACGGCCGGGTTCGTCGGGAAGTTCTACCTCTTCAGCGCTGCGATCAAGAACGGGTACATCTGGCTGGCCGTCATCGGCGTGCTGAACAGCGCTGCCTCCATCTACTACTACCTGCGGCTGGTGGTCTACATGTACATGATCCCCGCCGAAGGGGAGGTGCCGGTGCCCCGTCCTCCGCGGATCGCCTTCTCGCTGGCCCTCTTCGCTTCCGCCGCCGTGGTGCTGGTCCTGGGCATCGTCCCCCGTTCCGCCCTCGAATTCGCCGAGCGCTCCGTCCTCTCCCTCCTGATGTAACTTAAGACCGGGGACATTCTTCAACTTCAGGTTCGGGTCCGGCTCGGCACCCCGGCCGAGATTCTCGATGTTCTGTCTATTCCCCGGTTTTCTTCAGGATCGCCCGCCAGATTTCCGTCAGCCCCTTGCGGCCTGCCCAAACTTCGATATACGGGAAATCCAACCCGTCGCCGGATACACGCAGGATCCCGGTGATGTCGCGAAGGTGTTTTTCCGATCCGCCTTCCCGGTAAAATTCCATCTTCTTGAGGATGATGTCCTCGGGAGCGGCGACCGAAGCAGACCGGTCCGGGAACACGGGGATGATTCTTCTTCGTCCGAAACGGCTTCGGTCGAATTCGTCGGCTTTCTTGACGATGATGTCGATCTTCCATCCGGAAGCGGGATGGATGATGTTGAATTGCTTCTCGCTTCTTACCGCCTCCGCGGCGGCATCGGAGGAGAGATAAAATTCGGGAGCGGGGAAGAAGGAAAGGAAATGCGGCAATTGCGCAGCCGTCAACGCAACGACGACGTCGATGTCCAGCGTCAGGCGGGGTTCACCGTATGCGGCGGACGCGACGGAACCGACGAGAAGGTATTCAACCTCGGATGCGGCAAACGCATCCAGGACCCGGCGCAGGAGATCACGCTGATCCACGGAGCCAGATCCCGGCGACTTCCTGCCGGATCTCCTCGTCGCTCCAATCCGGGTGACGGCTTTTAACGCCGGCTTCCATCAATGTCCGCGCGAGCGCCCCCGCCTGGAAGACCAGTTCCATTCTCTGGGCGGGGGTTTTGGTCCTCAGGACAGCCGCGATGTCGGTGTCGACGACCTCGATCCGTTTCGGATCGATCAATTTGGCTTTCCTCCAGGGCGTTTCCGGTCATCGTATCAGACTCGCGTAAAATGTAAATCGGAGGGCCCCGGAGCCTCCTTCACTGCGATCGAGTCCCCCATCGCAGCGGCAGGAACCGGGGGACTTTTTCCTGGTAGTCGCGGTAGGCGTCCCCGAATTTGTTGACGAGCCGGCGCTCCTCCAGGAACGTCCCCACGTAAAAGTAGAGGACGATCATCGCCGTGGAGATCGCACTGTTCCGGGTTTGTACGGGATGGAACAGGAGAATCACGGAACAGCCCAGGTAGAGCGGGTGCCGGACGACGCCGTACGCCTTGCCGGTGAAGAGGCGGTCATTTCTGCCCGGCTGCGTCGATTCTCCCTTCCGCCAACGCTCCCACTGCCGAAACCCGAGGAACTCCTTGAGATCCCACGGGGTCCACAACAGGAAGGCGCAGCCTGCGAGCTGGATGCCGTGGAACAGGAGGCGTGCAAGACCCTCCAGGCGGTAGAAGGGACGGTCGGGGATGGTCCTCAAGTAGAGGAGGAGCAGGACGAAGACAACGGCGGAGTACACCGTGAAGACGAGCCTGTGGTACGCGTCGAACGAACGATCCCCGACCCGGTCTCGCACCCGGCGTTCGTACCCTTCCGACAACGTCAGGCTGTGGAAGACGGCGAAGGCGGCCCAGGCGCCGACGACCCGCAGAGCGTCCATTCGTGCCTCCAAATCTGTATCCAGTATATCCCCTCCGCCGGATATACTGGACCGGATGAAGTGTCCTTTCTGCAAGACATCCACGTTCCGCAGGGTGGTCGCGGGAAATCAGGAGATCGACTGCTGCGCCGCCTGTGGAGCCCTCTGGTTCGACTACGGCGAGATCCGCGAGTTGACGGAAGGGAGGCTGTCCGTTGACGCCGAAGGCGGTTCCCCACCGGCCCCGACAGGAAGGGCGGCGACAGCAGAGAAACCGGGCGCGATCCTTTCCCGGATGCGGGGGGAGGCGGCCTCCCTTGCCTGCCCCCGTTGTGGCGCCGCGCTTACGGCGATCGATTTCCAGCTGACGGGGATCCCGGTGTTCCAATGCGCCTCCTGCGAGGGGATTCTCGCTCCACGAACCTCCGCGGCGGGCATCGCCGCGAGGTTCCGGTTCCTTCGGGAGCACGGGGAAAAGTACGCCGCCCTGGGAGAGACGCTGGCACGGAAAGAGAAGCGCCGGATGGAATCGGAATATGGAGCCGGCGGTTCCGGCACCGCGGGCAACCTGGCGGTCCCGCTTCCCATGGTGGTGCCCCTTGCCGACGATGCGCCGGCCATCCGCTCGTTCCCCTTGGTCACCTATGCCCTGATCGCGGTGACGGTCATCCTGTACCTCATCGGCCAGGTACGCGGGGTTCGACTGCCTCTCCCCGGAGGCCTGCAAGACCTGCCGTCCGGAACCGGGTTCGCCGGCGTCCCGAAGCTTCCGCTGCTGTTCGCCCCCTTTTTCCATGCGGGGATCCTTCCGCTGGCGATCGGTTCCCTTTTCCTGTTCGTCCTCGGCGACAACGTGGAGGACCGGATGGGGAGCGCCGCCTACTTTTTCTTTTTTCTGGTCTGCGGCGTCATTGCAGGGATTGCCCACGTCCTGTGGGGAAAGGCCGGGGGGACGCCGGCGCTCAGCTCGCCGGGGGCGGTGGCGGGGATCCTCGGCGCATATCTGGTCTTCTTCCCGAACGTGTCGATCCGGTTGTACGGAATGGGGCGGATCGTCACCCTTCCGGCCTATCTCTTCGCATGCGCCTGGCTCATCGACGTCTTCTTCCTTGGGCCGGCGGGTCCCCTGGCAAGCCTCGTCGACCCTGCCCGCCTTTCTCTTCCCGGAAATCTCGCCGGGTTCGGGGCCGGAGTCTTCGGCGCTATCCTCCGGCGATTCTGCGAGCAGCCTCTCCGATAGCGGCAGGGAGGGAAGGAATGCGTTACCTCCCCTTCCGCAGGACGCGTTTGTCTCCCACGCGCAGCGTCACCTTGACCAGGTCGAAATGTTCGAGGAGTGGGATGAGGTACTTCCGCGTGAGCCCCGTCATTTCCTTGAACTCCGGCACGGTGATTTCTCCCCGCTTGGCAAGGAAAGAGACCAGCTTCTCCCTCAAACCGTCGACTTCCTTCGGATCGAAGTAAAGGTCCTTCACCCGAAGCACCGCGCCCGCCCGGACGAGTCCTTCCAGCGTTTTATCGAACTCTTTGGCATCCACGGCGTGAATTCCCTCCGCCAGCTCCGCCTTGGACAATGCGGCAAGCCCCGCCCGCCGGACCTTTTCCGAGAGGGCGCGGGCGAGAGGGGAGGAGAGCTCCACCGACCGGGGGCGCCGGGCGGGGAGGAAGTAGAGATCACCGGCTTTTCCGACCGCCGGGCTTCCGGCCAGCGCCATGACGACGATCCCGGGCTCGGATACGCCAGACAGGAGAGCGGAGATCTCTTCCCGGGGAAACCCCTCTCGCTCGGGGGAGCGGTCGTGCAGCAGGGAGAGGGCCTCGATCGTTTTTTGCCCGATGCTCTCCATAGCCGACCGGTGCCAGCAGATGGATCCCCCTTCCATCCCGCGGATCTCACCGGTACGGAGGCACTGCGCAATCACGCGGCGGGCGGCCTCGAGGTCGATTCCCGCGATCGCGGCGGCTTCCTTTTCTCCCAGGCCGGCCCACCCGGCGTCGGCAAGGGCCGCCAGGATCCGCGTCCGGAGGTCCGGGGAGGAAAGGAGCGTCAACGCCTCGGGAACCGCCTTGGCGGCCCCTTTGCGCTGCGGAGGAGAAGGGTGCAGCACACGCCCGCCGCCGATGGTGTACCCGAAGTTTTCCAGAGGGGAGAAGCCCCGCAGGATGAACCGGTCCCCGCCCATAAGGACCGTGTCTTCGGCGAGGAGAATCCGGCCGTAGCCCGATCCGCCGGGGGGAATCTCCGCGGCTCCGTAGAGAAGGACGCGCGCCCGGCAGGAAGAGGTGAAGGCGTGGAAGGTGACCTGGGCCCGGCTCTTCAGGGGTCGGGGAGCCAGCGGCAGATATTCGAGGAAGACTTCCGCCGCCCGGGTGGGAGAAAGCGTACCGGGCTTGCACAGGACCGCCCCCCGGGGGGCGTTTTCCTTCTCCACTCCCTGGAGGTTCACGGCGGTGCGCGTCCCCGCCGTGGAGGATTCCGCCGGCCCTCCGTGGACCTGCAGCCCCCGGACGCGGGCAATCGGCCCTCCGGGGAGGATCTGTACTTCTTCTCCTACGCCGACCGTTCCGCCGACCAGGGTGCCGGTAACCACAGTGCCGAATCCCTTCATCGTGAAGGAGCGATCGACGGGGAGCCGGAAGAAGTGGGAAGAGTCCTTGCCGGCGACGCCGGCGGCGATCCGGTCGAGGGCGGCGACCAGCGCGGGCAGTCCCTCCCCGGTCGCCGAGGAGACGCGCGCGATCGGCGCATCCTGGAGAAAGGTCCCAAGGACGTATTTCCGGATCTCCTCCTCCTGGAGGTCGAGGAACTCGGCGTCTACCTTGTCGCACTTGGTAAGCGCCACGAGCCCGTGCCGGATGGAGAGGAGCCGGCAGATATCCAGGTGCTCCCGGGTCTGCGGCATCACCCCCTCGTCCGCCGCGATCACGAGCATCACGATGTCGACGCCGGTCGCCCCGGCGACCATCGTCCGGACGAACTTTTCGTGGCCGGGGACGTCGATGATCCCCGCCAGGGTCCCCGAGGGGAGCGCAAGGTGCCCGAACCCCAGCTCGATCGTGATTCCCCTCTCCTTCTCTTCCTTGAGACGATCGGGGTCGATGCCCGTCAGCGCGCGGACCAGGGCGCTCTTGCCGTGGTCGATGTGCCCCGCCGTGCCGATGATGACCCGCTTGGACATGACGCTTATCTTACCGGTTTTCGCCGGATGCGGTAATATGGCGGCCATGGAGCACAAGGGGCCGAAGCCGCACCGGATCCCGATCGAGGATCACATCGACCTGCATACCTTTGCCCCGAAGGAGATTGCCTCGGTCGTGGAGGATTACCTGGAAGAGGCGGTCCGCGCGGGGTTCCGGCAGGTGCGGATCATCCACGGGCGAGGAACCGGCATGCAGCGGCAGATCGTCCGCTCCGTCCTTTCCCGTAACCCCCTGGTGGAATCTTATACCGAGGCGGCGCCGGAGGCGGGCGGGTGGGGTGCCACGGTGGCCGTGCTCCGGCCCCGCGGCAAGTCTATCTCCCGCAGGTGATCTCGATCCGGTTCACGCTCGAAACGACCGCCCGGTCTTTCCTCACCGTCTTGTCCGTGGCGAGGGACTTGCGGAGCAGGGAAAGCACGGCGGCGTGAAAGGGGCTCTCCGGCTTCTCCAGGAGCCGGTACGAGATCCAGAGGCCGTCTTTCTCCGACTCCACGAGCCCCGCTTCGTGGAGTGTCTTCAGATGATGGGAAACGTTGGGTTGGGATCCTTTCAGGACGTGCTGGATCTCGCAGACGCACAGCGGCCGGCTTTCCAGCATCTTGAGGATCCGGATGCGCGATTCGTCGGACAGCGCTTTGAACACCTTCGTGGTTTTCTTCAACGATCCCCCCCCGGAAATATTAGTATAGACTAATATTCCGTAGGTTTCGGGGTCAAGCCGGGGAGGAGCAAATGGTCTCGCAGGGAGGCGTCGCGAAGGGGCGCCGGATCAAGGTGCTGTTCCTGTGCACCGGGAACGCCTGCCGCAGCCAGATGGCGGAAGGGTGGGCCCGGGCGCTCAAGTCCGACCGGATCGAGGCCCATTCGGCCGGTGTCGCCCCCTGCTTCGTCCACCCGCTCGCGGTCCGGGTGATGAAGGAGTCCGGCGTCGACATCAGCGCCCAGTACTCCAAGCACGTCGATGAGATGGACGGGATCGTGTTCGACTACGTCGTGACGCTGTGCGACTACGCCGACAGCAAATGCCCCGTCTTCCCCGGCCATGGGAAGCGCGTCCACCGCCCCTTCGAGGACCCGATCCACGCACGCGGCACCGAGGCCGAGGTCCTGGCCAAGTTCCGCTCGGCCCGCAACCGCCTTCGCGCGTTCGTCGAGGGGATGCCGGAGAACCTCGAGGACCCGGCGGGAGATCGTTAGCGGATTCGCCCGGCGATGATAGGTTTTTCCCATTCCTTTTCCGGTAAGGAGCGACGATGGCGTTCCGCGACCTGCGGGAGTTCCTGTCCGCGCTCGACGCCCGCGGCGAGCTGAAACGGATCGCGGCCCCGGTGTCGGCCGAGCTGGAGGTGGCCGAGATAGCGGACCGCGCGGTCAAATCGGGGGGTCCCGCCCTCCTGTTCGAGAATGTGCAGGGCCATTCCGTCCCCCTTGTCATGAACCTCTTCGGGACGATGGGGCGGATGTGCCTGGCCCTGGGCGTCTCTTCCCTGGAAGAGATCGGGGAGCGCATGAAGGAGGTGATCGAGCCGGAGATCCCTTCCAACTTCCTCGAGAAACTCAAGATGCTGCCCAAGCTCGCCCGGCTGGCCGATTTCGTGCCGAAGACGGTGGCTTCCGCCCCTTGCCAGGAGGAGGTGGAAAAGGATCGGCCGTCCCTCTCCTTCCTGCCGGTCGTGAAGACCTGGCCGGGGGACGGCGGTCCGTTCCTCACGCTGCCGCTCGTCTTCACGAAGGACCCCGGGACCGGGCGCCGCAACGTGGGGATGTACCGGATGCATGTCTACGACGAGACGACCACGGGAATGCACTGGCACATCCACAAAGGGGGCGCGCAGCACTACCGCGGGTTCCGCAGAAAGAGGGAGCGGATGCCTGTGGCCGTTGCGCTGGGGGGCGACCCGGCCACCATCTACGCTGCGACCGCGCCGCTGCCGGAGGACATCGACGAGATGCTGTTCGCCGGTTTCCTGCGGAAGGAGCCGGTGGAGCTGGTCCGTTGCAAAACGTGCGACATCGAGGTTCCCGCCCGCGCCGAGGTGATCCTGGAAGGATACGTCGACCCCGAGGAGCTGCGCACCGAGGGGCCGTTCGGGGACCACACCGGCTACTATTCGCTCGCCGACCCGTACCCCGTCTTTCACCTGACCTGCGTCACGCGGCGCAAGGACCCGATCTACCCGGCGACGATCGTGGGCAAGCCCCCGATGGAGGACGTCTACCTCGGGAAGGCGACGGAGCGGATCTTCCTGCCGCTCCTGCGGAAGATCGTGCCGGAAGTGGTCGACATGAATCTGCCGATCGAAGGGATCTTCCACAACTTCGCCTTCTTTGCGATCGACAAGAGATACCCCGGGCATGCCCGGAAGGTGATGAGCGCAGTGTGGGGACTGGGACTCCTGATGTTCTCGAAGTTCGTCGTCGTCTTTGACGCCGACGTCAACATCCAGGACCTCTCCGAGGTGATCTGGCGGATCGGGAACAATGTCGACCCGAAGCGCGACGTCATGATCGTGGAGGGGCCGGTCGACGCCCTCGAACACGCTTCGCCCATCCCGCACTACGGCTCGAAGATGGGGATCGACGCCACGAGGAAGTGGGCCTCCGAGGGGTTCGGCCGCGAGTGGCCCGACGACATCCGGATGGCGGAGGAGATCGTTGCACTCGTTACCCGGCGGTGGAAGGAGTACGGCTTCTAAATGCTCGGGCGGATCGGCGTTTACCTCGATATGGTCAAGGTGGCGCACACCCTGTTCGCGCTGCCGTTCGCGCTCATCGGGGCGTTCCTGGCCGCCGGCGGGATACCGCCGGGAAAGACCCTCTTCTACATCGTACTGGCGATGATCGGGGGCCGCAGCGCCGCGATGGGATTCAACCGCGTGGTCGACGCCGAGATCGACGCGAAGAACCCCCGCACGAAGGATCGGGCGATCCCGGCGGGGCAGGTGAGCAAGCCGATGGCGGGGGTGTTCATCTTCCTGTCGGTCCTCCTTCTCGAGCTGTCGGCCGCCAAGCTCAATCCCCTGTGCCTGAAGCTTTCCCCGGTCCTCCTGCTGCTGTTGTTTTCCTATTCCTATACGAAACGCTTCACCTGGGCGTCCCACGTGGTTTTGGGGATGTGCCTGGGGGCGGCGCCGCTGGCCGCCTGGATCGCGGTCACTGGGGCGTTCGACCCCCGCATTCTCGCCATCTCCTTCGCGGTCCTGTTCTGGGTGGCCGGGTTCGACGTCCTCTACGCCCTCCAGGACATCGAGTTCGACGGTTCGATGGGACTCCATTCCATCCCCCGCTTCCTGGGAGTGGGGAAATCGCTGTGGGTGTCGCGGGGATTTCACTTCGCAATGGCGGCCCTGCTCCTGCTGGGATATCATATTTTCAGGCTGGGGTGGTGGTACCTGGCCGGCTGGGGCCTCTGCATCGCGGTACTTGTGTACGAGCACGTGATCCTTTCGGAGGATGACCTGTCGAGGCTGAACGTCGCCTTCTTCAACCTCAACGGCGTCATCAGCATCGTGCTCTGCCTGTTCACCTATCTTGACCTGGCGCTGTAGACATCCCCGGTCGGGACAAGACAAAAAGGAACTCCCATGAAGATCCTTCTGGGCATTTCGGGAGCGAGCGGCGCCGTCTATGGCGTGCGCGCCGCGGCGGTTTTCCTGGCCGCCGGAGTCGAGCTGCATCTCCTGGTGACGAAAGTCGCGTGGGAGATCATGGCCGAGGAGCTCCCGGGGAGCCCTCCCCTTCCGACGCTACCGGCCAG
>MGQW01000043.1:8352-28832 GCA_001798885.1 Deltaproteobacteria bacterium RBG_16_64_85 | reverse complement strand
GACGAAGTGCATTCGAAGAGAGGTCGAAGATCGCCCCCGAGCCGGCGGAATATCCAGCTCCGGACGGATAGGCGGCGAAGAGCTCGTAGAGCTTCCAGTTGTCCCGATCGACCACCAGGATGTGGCGGTCCCCTTGCGAAGTCGCTCCGCCCTCGATCGGCGCACCGGAAGGAATCGGGTACGGGCCGGGATCGCTCTCGTCCGCGTATTGGAACGACACGGGAACCTTCGGCGTGTCCCCGGAAACCACGACGTAAGGAATCCCGAAGGGGCCCCCGTTCCAGTCGGCGCCGAAGTCCGGATGAAGGGAGGCGGTCCGTCCGATGATGTCGATCAGAAGGTCGGAATCCGGATCCACAGGGTCCGAATCGATCGGCGTGTTCCACGGGTTGTCGTCGGGAAATGGCCTTGCCCCTTGAAGGCTCGCGTTGACGCCGAGGGCGGGGTTGTCCCCTGCGGTGCCTTGGGGAACCAGGGTACCGGAGTCGCCGGCACCTGTGCATCCCTGGAGCAGGAAAAGGGCGGCCAATACCAACCCCGGCGCGTCGAGGAAGGGGACCTTATGGAACCGAGAAGCCACGATCGTTCCCTCGGCTGGTCTATATCATCTCCATAGGAAAGTGCAATACCCGTACCCATGACGTGACCTGATGGGGCTTGGAGCCCCTGAATGCTCCGTGGAAAATACATTTAACAACTATTTGATATATTGCATGAATTTTCTTTTCCGGGAGAGTGGAAAGAGTCGTGAACCTGTATGGAGAGATCCACGCGGCAACGGTAAACCGTTCAGGACGACAAATTCGTAATTCGGTCCTTATCGTTGTGGACCGCATCTTCTCCAGCAACCGCGATTCCGGACGACGATAAGTGTCCAAAAATCCATGCGGCTACCTACGTCGAGATCGGCTGTCGATGCCGGGTCGACATCGAATGCCGGTTGACAACCCCGAGGCATTCCCGCGTTATCTTGCCGACGTCCCGAGCGCCTCGTCCATCTTGTTGAGCAACTCGAGGGCTTGCGCCCGGGGAAGTTCCCCCGTAACGCCCAGGATGCGATTGCCCCGGGCCGAGAACCAGGCCGGGCCGCGCGGGAGATCGGCCCTGTACACCCCCGGGCCGTCCCCGGTCCACCCGGTGAGCGTCGCGAGGCGCTCGAACACCCCGCCTTTCCCGGTCCCCGCCTGCAGAATCAGGAGAAGGGTCCCTTGAACGCCGCCCGAATCGAACTTCGCCTCGAATCCCGGAGAAAACCGTTCGTCGCCGAGAATCGCGCGCTTCTGGTAGACGGTCGTGCCGGGAACGACGCCCGGGATGCGGAACGCCAGTGTCTCTGCCGGCGGATCGCCTTTCCCGGGGAGGTTTCCCAAGACCGCCCTGCCCAGGGCCAGGAGTTCTTCGCGGGAACCGGAAGGGTCCCCTCCGGCCCGGATCCGTACAAAGTAGGAACCCCGGAAGGAATCGAGGGACCTTTCGGAGATGATCGCTTCCGACGAATCGAGTCGCACCGTCTCCTGATCGGGGAACCGATGCTGACTGTAAACACCGAACGCCTCGTGCGGATCGCCGTGAAGGAACCGCTCGACCCGGTAGGTCCGCCTTTTGTCCTTGGCCCGCGCGACGATCGCCGACGTCATTTCCCGAAACTCGTACTGGAGGAAGAGTTCCGCCTCCCCGTCGATCTCCATGTAAAGATTATCCGGCCCGAAGGATCGCGGCGGTTCTACGACCGTCCAACCAACGGATCCCTCGGGAAGGAGAGGAACACTGCCCGCCGAGGCCCGGGGAGCTGCAACGCAGATCAGCAGGAAGACCGAAAGGGCCAGGATCTCCGGACGCACTCCGGTGCGGGACGGTCCCACGAGGATCCCCTTACGCGAGGAGCGAGTGGGCCCTGCGTGACAATCGGCCCACCGCAAGCCCCAGGCGGCAAGGGACAACGCATCCGGAGCAGGACGCACAGGCCGCGGCGCCGGCGTCCCCCAACCCCCGATAGGAATCGCGGGCCAGCGTCTCCTGTCCGTACCCTTCGAAATAGGTCAGCGAACGCAGCACGCCCGCCACGTCCACTCCGTTCGGGCAGCGCTCCTTGCACTCCCCGCAAAGCCCGCAGTGGCGGTCGCCGATGACCTCCTCGTAACGCGCGAGGGTCTTGATCCCATGCCACGAGAGACGCATCCCGGAGGCCTTCAGATTCTCGTCGACCTGGGCATAGCTAACCATCGAAGGGATCGTTGTGGCCACGCCCGGGTTCGCAAGGACCCACGCCAGCGCCGCCTGGTGAGGGCTTGGACCGCCGCCCTCGACGGGATACCCGCCGGCCTGCGTCTTCATCGCGATGATGCCGATCCCGGACGCGGCGACATCGACGATCGTGGCGGAAAGCCGCTCGTCCAGGCCCGGTGAGGTCTTGATCGACGTCTTGATCCCCGCGTCGGAGCGGAAGTTGTACGCCACCAGGACGGTCTTGAAGAATCCGTGCTTCTGAACCGCCCGCAATACCGTCACCTGCCCGCTGTGCGTCGTGACTCCCGGGATGCGGATCTTCCCCTGGGCCATAAGCATCTGCAGCGCTTCCCGGGCTCGCCCGTCGGTCACCTCCCCTTCCGAGGAAATCCCGTGGAGCTGCATGATGTCGATCATTTCGACGTTCAACGACCGCAGGCTGTTCTCTACGGATCGGATCATCCCCGGAACGTCCATGATGTGAACCTTCGAGGCGAGGACGACCTTGTCGCGAACCCCCCGCAAGGCGCGGCCCACGATCCGTTCGTTTTCTCCTCCCATATAGCAATCCGCGGTGTCGACATAGTCGATGCCATGGTCGACCGCGTACCGAACGATGTCCGCATCGCGGGTGATCATCGCGCCCATCCCGACAGTCATGACCTTGATGCCCGTATTTCCCAATGTCCGCGTTTCCGTCGAGTCGCCCCGGGTCAAGGCCGCCGCGATCGCCTCGGCCCGGCGTGCGACCGGATTGAGGACAACGCCGCCAGCGGCTATCGCCGCCATCCGGAGAAATCGCCTTCTGCTTTCGGCATGCATCGGAACCTCCCCAGCGCTCAATTCCAGATGAAATTCTATCGCATTTCCCCTCGGCCCGCGTCTGCGGCATGAAATCGGATCGTTGCGGTCGTCCGGCGGAAGACGCCCTTCACTCCCCTTTTTCCGGCGAGAAGGTCGTCTCCCGAAGGAGCCGCACGGCCCGCTCCTCGTCCTCCCTCCCCACCCGGATCTCCGCCGTGCCGATGCGAAAGAGGTCCTGGAATACCTCTCCCTTCACGAAGCATCGGATGCCTGTGCATGTGGGCATTTACGCCGACCTCATGTATTGTAGGGTCTCCCGGCTACTCGCACGATACAGCGCGGAATGCGTAAGCTAGCTTGTTAGGGGGATCCCGCCATGAGACTGATCTCTGTGAACGTATCCCTGCCGAAAGAAGTGCTCTACCAAGGCAAGACGGTGAGCACGGGGATCTTCAAGGAACCGGTGGGCAGGAGGGTGATGCTGCGGAGGCTGAACCTCGAAGGGGACGGGCAGGCCGACCGCAACGTCCACGGGGGGATCCACAAGGCCGTCTGCGCGTATCCGTTCGAACATCACGAGTACTGGAGCCGCGAATTGGGACGGACGGACTTCACCTACGGACAGTTCGGCGAGAATTTCACCGTTTCGGGGATGCCGGAAGACGCGGTCCGCATCGGGGACGTTTTCAGGATCGGTTTCGCGCTGGTGGAGGTAACCCAGCCCCGCTCCCCCTGCTTCAAGCTCGGGATCCGGATGGGATTGGAATCGTTCCCGAAGACGTTTATGTCGAGCGGCCGGACCGGTTTCTACATGAAGGTCCTGGAGGAAGGCGAGGTGGGCGCCGGCGACCGGTTCGAGCGCGTGGCAGGCGAAGAGGACGCCCTGTCGGTACAGGACATATGGCGCCTGGCGCACCAGGACAGGCAGAACCTGGAGGGGGCGAGGAAGGCGCTCCGCCTCTCGTCCCTCGCGCCGGAATGGCGGGAGCGCCTCGAGAAACGGTTCAAGGATGCGGGAATCTCCATCGAGTGATTCGTAGCTTACCGGATAATCGTCGTAGCTTATACCCGGGAAGGGCTTTCCTCCAGTTCCTCGAACTGGCTGATCCGGATGGCACCGTGACGGGGAACGGTGGATGATTTTCGAGAGGTGCGATTAAGGTAGACGCTTTGAGGGAAGGATATACCGCTTCATTCCTTATGGGAAACAGTCGTTAAATCAGATGGACCGCATCTTCTCCAGCAACCGGGAGAGCCCAAGGGTGTCCTGCCTGCAGTATTCCAGCAGCGCCTTGCGCAGACGGACCAATTCCGCGGGATCGGAAATCTCCCCCATGGTGAAATACGCCTCGGAAGCCATCGCCCCGTCGCTGATCTCCAACCCGTCGTACGTCATCTCCGGCACCAGAACCGGCAGGACGGATTTCAGGGAATAGGAACCGTTCATCCGCCAGTGGTAGATGTCCCGCCGCTTGAAGGGCTCCATGAGGTCGATCATCCCTTCGGCGACCGCGTTCAGGCGTTTGCGCAGCCCGGGGAGGGATTCCCCCAGTTCCCTGAGCACCCGTTTTTCAAAGGCCATGTTGTAGACGAGCACGCACGCACCGAGAGGGATCTCACCAAGAAGCTTCTCCGCGATCTCCTTCCGCGGATCCGGGCCTGGCTGTGCCAGGTACTCGAAGTGCTTCGGTTCCTCCCCTTCGGCGTCGATGCGGTGCAGGGAGTATTGGAAAGGCACTTGCTGATAGGCCCTTGTCCCGTCGAACAGCGGGATGGCCGAGGCGAAGGTCTCGAAATCGAGGAAGCAGACCGGGGAAACGACCTTTTCGAGGAACTTCCGTATTTTCTTCGGATCCGCGTGCGATTTCCTATCCAGGGAATACTCCACCTGCATCCTCTGCGCCAGGTTCAGGGAGTCGAGCGGCACATCCTCCAGCCGGATGACTCCCTGCCGGTACAGCTCCCACCGGTCGATCCCCTTTCCGCGCAGGGAAAAAACGGAATCCTCGGGCACGTGCTGCCAGCAGAACGGCATGAAATCGCACTCGTACGGCTCCTCGCAGTGGGGCCCGATGTCGATCTTGGGCACGTCTTCCCGAAGCATCGCCCGCATCTCGGCCAGCTTGTCGGGAATGGACGCCTGCTTCTCTCTCACCACCCCGGTGATGTCCTGGACGACGAACAGTTCCTCCGGGACGATGTCCCCGGCCCGGACGTAGCTGTTGTTGATGTGCACCAGATACGCCTTGTTCACGGGGATCCCGCACCCGGAGAGGACGTAGTACTGGATCGCCACGTCGTCCCAGTAATGCTCCTTCACGGAGGTGGAGCTCTTCACTTCGTACAGGTCCCAGAAGCCGCGATTCCGGACGACGATGTCCGCTTTCACGAAAACGTCATCGTGGGAAAAGGCGGCCTCATAGATGACCTTCGTTCCGCGGTCGATCTCCTCGCGGGTTTTGGCCATCTGCTCGTTCTTGGTCAGCCCGTCGAAGGGGACGACCACTCCCCCGGGGAACAGCATGTGGGCATACACGCCGACCTCGTGCCCGCTTGCCCAGAGCGCCTCGAGCTCCGGCGTCGCCTCGCAGCGAAGCTCCGGTTGATGCCGGTCGAGGTACAGGGATTTATGGCACTGGAGGCCACGGATATAGAGCGACTTGCTCAGGTAGGCGGTCTTGTTCGGCGGGGACATCTCCACTCCTGGGCCGGGGAAGGCCTTCGATAATATACCAATTCTGCTGAGCGATGGGTGATCGTGCAAGGGCCGGAAGAACCGCTACCCGCTTCATCGATAATTTGGTATTTTCTTATCTGACAAGCGCATAATTGGTCGTGTGCGCAAACCGTGGCTTATCCAATAAGATCAAGGAGGATCGCATCTTGAAAAAACCAACGCTCAGGGGCGGCATCGAACTGGCAGTGGCGACGGAGAAGCTTGGTGCGAGTTTCTACACGACAATGGCAAAGAAGTTTAATAAGGATCCGGAGATCAACGAGCTCTTTTCGATTCTGGCGAAAGATGAAGAGGCTCATGAGGCGCAGTTCAGGGCTCTTCTCGGTAAAGTCCCCGCGGATGGAAAGCATCAGGGAAGCGAGGAACAGTATCAGTATCTTGCGGCAGCAGCGATGTCGCAGTTTTTTTCGGGTGAAAAAGGCGCCATGAAAGATATCGAGAAAATCAAAACCAGGGACGACGCATTCGCCCGGGCCTTTGCGCTTGAGAAGGCCACACTTCTCTATTACCACGCAATGCAGGATATTTTGGGAGAGAACGAGATACTCAAGGCAATCATAAGCGCTGAAAAGAGTCATCTTGTGAGCGTGATGAAGTATATGATCACCAACGCAAAGATGAGGGGACTCTCGGACACCTGGTAGTCATTAGGGTAAGGGAGGCGAAAGCTTCGCCGCAAGCTGTTCCGGAAGCGCCTCCCTGTTCTCCCTCGCCACAAGGATCGTCTCGACATCCTGGCGACGTCGAATGCTATCGATGAAATCTCCCCCGCCGCGCAACGGGATCGTCGCCAGGATCGATATTTCCGCTTCGAACGCCCTCCCGACCCTCCGAATGAATTCCTCCGAACAGCATTCCATCTTCCCGATCTCGTCGATGAGGAGCACCCTGCCCGCCTCCGCCTCCAGAGACGGAAGAGCGATCCGCTCGAAGTCCTTGACGTTGACGAGATACGAGCCTACCCGCGGTCCGGGACCGGGGGCCTTGCGTGCCAGTTCGCCCTGCTTCCCTTCGAGGGAGATCACCTGGAAGCCGATGCGCTGCCCTTTATCGTCCCGGACCTCTTCCGTGTAAAAACCGGAGGCAACGCCGCGGAGGAGATCCGCGACTTTCCGCACGACGGTCGTCTTCCCGCATCCCGGATTACCGGTGAGGAGGATCCTTTTACCGGCGGAACGTTTCGTACGCGACAATAAGCGCCGCTCCCTCCAAAAGGATGACGAGGTTGACGACCATCGATATCCCGTGGAGCCGGGAAAATTCCTTGCGGGCGGGATCGTCGGGAGGTGCCGCCTCGAAGGAGGTCACGGATTGCTTGACCCTCTCCATCTGCGGAGTGAGTCCGTATGCCTGGTAGCCGGTCAGAAGGAGGGCGGTCAGGATCAAAAGGGTCCCGACCCATTGGCGAACTCCATGGAACGCTTCCCCGGCAACCATGCGGGTCAGTAATGCGACGGCGGTGAGAACAAGGCCGTAGCGGAAATACAGGGGGAAGATCGCCCCGACGATCTTTCCGGCGACGTCTCGCCCCTGGGTACGGAAGATCACGGGGGTTACGATGAAGGTGAACAGGGCCATCCCTCCCACCCAGAGGGAGAGAGCCAGGCGATACGCGGTGGAGGCAAGGATCATCGGACGGTGCCCTCCCATGTCCGCAAATTGGACATTGGATGTCCCGGAACCGCGCACCGTTCCCATTGACATGCGGTTCCGATAAGATTAGGAACATTATCCTCCACAATCCAGCGCGCAAGAAAGAGAGGATCGGAATGGCCATCGTATTCGTCAGCGTGGCGCCCCTGGGCACCGCGGGTCCAAGCCTCTCCCGCTACGTGGCCGGCGTCGAGAGGATTCTCCGGGACAGCGGCCTCAAACATGAGCTGACCGCCATGGGAACGATCATCGAGGGGGACCTCGATGCGATCCTGCCGGTTCTGCGCCGGATGCACGAGCAACCGTTCGTCAAGGGCGCGGTTCGGGTATCCACCCTGATCAAGATCGACGATCGCCGCGACAAGGCGGCCTCGATCGAGGGAAAGGTCCGGTCGGTGATGGAGAAGTTGCAGGCTTGACGGAAAAAAAGCCCGCACTTCCGGTGCTGAAAAGAGTCATCTTGTGAGCGTGATGAAGTATATGATCACCAACGCAAAGATGAGGGGACTCTCGGACACCTGGTAGTCAATAGGAAACCCCTACTCCAGGTACTTTCTCAAGTGTTCGATCGTGGCAGGCCAGGCCTTCTCAGCCGCTGCCAGGTTCGCGCCCTCACGGCCGTCCTTGGCCCGCTGGAACCCGTGCCCCGCTCCCGGGTAGGTGAACGCGACGAATGTTTTCCCGAGCTCCTTCATCCTTGCCGCCGCCGGACTGACCGTGGCGTTCACCCGGGCATCGTCCCCGCCGTAAAGGCCGAGCACGGGGGCGCGGATCGTCCGGAGGGCGTCCAGTTCGGGGGATGAACCGTAATAAACCACCGCGGCGTCCAAGTCGGGCTGCGCCGTGGCGTAGTGGAAGCTCTGGCCCCCTCCCCAGCAGAACCCCACCGTGGCGAATTTCTCCTTGGCGGCCGGAAGACCCCTTCCATATCGACTTACGGCATCCAGCATCATCACGACCTCTTGCGTCCCGAGATCGCGCACGGCCTTTACGGCGTCGTCCCGGCTGCCGAACTTGTCGGTCCCTCCTCCACCCGGCCCCCTGCCGGACAGGAGGTCCGGCGCGATGGCGATGAATCCCTCTGCGGCCAGCCGATCCGCGACGGCCCGGATCCAGTCGGTGAGTCCGTAGATCTCGTGGATGACGATCACGACGGGAGCCTTATCCTTGCGCTCAGGGTAGGCGACGAAGGCGGACACCTTCCCCTCTTTGCCGGGAACTGCAATGGCGGCCCACTCGTGATGACGCGGCGAACGTTCCAGCGCGGTCTTGGCCCCGGACTCGCCCGGGGGGATCGCGCCGGCGCCGGGTCCGACGGCGTTTCCGGGCAACGGGGTCATAAGAACCGCAAGGAGAAACGGGAGGATTGCGATTATCCCGGCCATGATCGTCTTTGGATGATCCCTTCGCCTGTTTCGATTCCTCCCACCAATGGGAGGAATCGTCAGGAAGGCCGCCGCATCGGAATATACGGAGGGCCACATGAAGAAACGCAAACTGGGGAATTCCGGGCTGGAGATCGCGCCGTTGGCGCTTGGAGGCAACGTCTTCGGATGGACCGCGGATGAACCGACGTCATTCAGGCTCTTGGACGCGTTCACGGCGGCCGGCGGCGACCTGGTCGACACGGCGGATGTCTACTCCGCGTGGGTCCCGGGTCACAAGGGCGGCGAATCCGAGACCGTTCTCGGCAAATGGCTGAGGCGGGGCGGGAACCGGAAGAAAGTCCTCGTCGCCACCAAGGTCGGAAAGGAGATGGGCCCGGACAGGAAGGGGCTCTCGAAGCCTTATATCCTGCGCGCGGCGGAGGATTCTCTGCGACGTCTGCAGACGGACTACATCGATCTGTATCAGGCCCACGCCGACGATCCGGAGACGACGCTGGAGGAGACACTGGAAGCCTTTGCGCAATTGATCAAGGAAGGAAAAGTAAGGGCGATCGGAGCGTCGAATTACAACGCGGAACGGCTCTCGAAGGCATTGCAGGTCAGCACACGACACGGGGTTCCCGCCTACCGGAGCCTTCAACCTTTGTACAACCTGTACGATCGTGCCGAGTATGAAACGGAGCTCGAACCCCTTTGCCGGGAAAAGGGATTGGGCGTCATCCCCTACTTCCCGCTGGCCAGCGGTTTTCTCACGGGCAAATACCGGTCGGAAAAGGACCTTGCGGACCGTGCGCGAGGCGATTTCGTCAAGAAATACCTGGATGACCGGGGGTTTCGGATTCTCGATGCGCTGGACCGGGTGGCACGGCGATATCATTCGGCTCCCTCCACGGTTGCTCTCGCCTGGTTGACCGCGCGCCCCGGCATCACCGCTCCCATTGCCAGCGCGACGAGCCTGGACCAGTTGAACGAACTGATGAAATCGATGGAGTTCGAACTGGATCCTTCCGCCATCGAACTGCTGAATTGGGCGAGTGAGTAATTTCCGTTTCCGCCTGCTTTTTCATGCGTTTCGAAAACTATTCTGATGTATTGCATGAACCGTCGGGAGGACCTGCTGCGGGAGTACCCGGACCGGCGAGAACTGATCCTTGCCTTCACCCGCTGACGGCGGGACCGCTCATCGCTTTTTCCTGGCCGGAACGGCGAACCGTCGCGTCAAGGGGAGCCGATTTTCAGCAGGTCGCCGTTAGCGTAATTCGCAACGTAGACGTTTCCCTCCTCGTCTTCGCCGAAGGTGGTGATGTTCAGCGGAGAGTTCTGCGAGGGCAGCAGAACCGCGTTGTCCCATCCTGCGCCATTCTTCCTCAGGCCCCAGATCCGGCCGCTGCAGAAATCCCCGTAGAAGTAGATCCCCTGAAGGACGGGTAGCGCCGCGCCCCGGTACACCACGCCGCCGGTCACGGAGCACCCTTGCGAGTGATCATAGGTTGCCACGGGGAGAGCCAGTCCAGCGGTTGCGCAGGAGGAGCTGTTGAAGCAATTCGCCCCCTCCATGATGTTCCACCCGTAATTCTGGCCCCCGGGGCTTCCAGCGGGCTGGACGTCGATCTCCTCGAATGCGCCTTGCCCCACGTCGCCGATGTAGAGGTCTCCCGTCAAGCGGTCGAACGAGAAGCGCCACGGATTGCGCAAGCCCAGCGCCCAGATCTCCGGACGGTATCCGGCCATTCCGACGAAAGGATTGCCGGGGGGGACATCGTACGGTGCCGCCCCGGACTCGACGTCGATGCGGAGGAGTTTCCCGAGCACATTATCGGTGTTCTGTGCCAGGCCAAGCGGATCTCCACCCGAGCCGCCGTCTCCCATGCCGATGTAGAGGTACCCGTCCGGGCCGAAGGCGAGTTGTCCCCCGTTGTGGTTCGCAAAGGGCTGGGGGATGGCGAGAACGACCTCCTCGCTTGCTGGATCGGCGGCGTTCGCGTCGTTCAAGGAGACGCGGAAGCGGGTGACCACCGTGGCGCCGTCCGGGGTCCTGGTGTAATTCACGTAGAAGTGCCGTTTGGCGGAAAACCCCGGTGGGAACGCAACGCTCAGAAGCCCCTGCTCGCCGCAGCAGGCCACCCGGGAGGAGATGTCCAGGAACGATGGCGGGAGGACGACCCCGTTGTCGAGAATCCGGATCTTCCCCCCCTGCTCCACCACGAAGATCCGGCCGCTGCCGTCCCCGGCATGGGTAATGTGGACCGGCTGGGCGAACCCTCCGGACACTCCGGTCAGCGAAATCGTGGGCATGGCTCCGCTGGAAGGGCCTGTGGCGGGAGCGGGCGAGGAACTCTCCGAGCATCCGGAAATGACCAGACAGGAGAACAACACGATGAAGATCCACATTTGATGTGTCACCATGGCAAGGCCCACCGGTCATGCAGCCGCCTCCCCGATCTCGACGTCCGCAGTCTTCCGTTCCGTCCCCCGCAACAGGTCGATGCGCACCACGTCCTTGACCGCGATTCCCGACAGGAGGCGATGAAGGTCGTCGACGCTTTCCACGGGGTGTCCGTTCATCTCCACCAGGATGTCCCCCGACAGAATGCCGGATCCGATCGCCGGCCCGTGCGGATCGAGGGAAACCACCTCCACGCCGGATTCCCGCGACAGGTTGAAGTAGCGCGCGAATCGCCTGGAGAGCTGCCTCTGCCGTCCGGAGATTCCCAGGTATCCCCTGCGGACTTTCCCGTAGGAAAGAATCTGCGACACGACGTGGCGGGCGGTGTTCGCGGGGACCGCGAATCCCATGCCTTGCGCGACGGGAATGATCGCCGTGTTGATTCCCACGATCCGTCCCCTCGAGTCGACCAGCGGTCCGCCGGAGTTGCCCGGGTTCAGGGGCGCGGTGTGCTGGATCACGTTCTCGATGAGGCGCCTGTCCAGGCTCCGCATGCCTCGTCCCGTGGCGCTTACAACCCCGGTGGACACGCTGGACTGGAATCCCAGCGGATTGCCGATGGCGATCACGAGCTGCCCCACCCGGAGCGTCGAGGAATCGCCCAGCGCCGCGTACGGCAATCCCGAGCCGTTCGCGCGGATGATCGCCAGGTCGTTCGGCGGATCCGAACCCACGGGAGCCGCGCCGAGGCTTGTCCCGTCCGTCAGCGTCAGCCGTACCCGGCTCGCGTTGCTCACCACGTGGTGATTGGTCAACACATATCCGTCCGGCGTCAGGAGGACGCCCGATCCAGCGCCGATCGGCTCCGAATCGTTTCCAGCCGGCGCTTCTCCCTCGACGGAAATGCTGACCACGGCGGGACCTACCGCATCGACCACGGCCGTCACCGCCCGGGAGTACGCGTCCAGCAGTTCCACGTCCGTCTTGCCCGAAAGGCCGACTCCGTATCTGCCGGAAGGCAGTAAATTCTCGTCCTTCTCCGCCTGGATCCATTGCAACGCTTTGGAATGGTTCCCCGCCATCGCTTCTCACCCCTTTAATTCCGGATAAATCGGATTGCGCCTGGAAATAGGATGAACCCGGGGGCCTTAAGTTTCCTGTGTCGGGGTGGGTCGAAAATTCGGTTACAATGGAGCAAGGTTTCAATGGGAATTTGCGCAGTGCCCCTTCGGATGAGATGCTTCTTAAGCCACCAGGAGGTCGAAAGATGAAACGAGCAGGTTATCTGCTGCCTCTCTTGTTGTTTTTTGGGGTGAACATTTCACATGCCGGTTTTCTGGACGACGTAGGCAAGGGCTTGGGGATCGGCTCCAAGGCAGCTCCCGGTGACGACCAGGTCGTCGCCGGGTTGAAGGAGGCCCTGTCGATCGGGACAGGGAACGCAGTCGCCGCAACCTCGAAAACCGACGGCTACTTCAAGAACGCTGCCATCAAGATCCTTATGCCCGAAAAAATCCGGAAAGTGGCGGACGTCATGGCCAAAGTGGGATACCAGAAAGACGTGGACGAATTCGTGCTCAGCATGAACCGTGCGGCGGAAAAAGCCGCCCCCCAAGCCAAGGCCTTCTTTGTCGATTCCATCAAACAGATGACGATCGAAGACGCCCGGAAGATCCTCGAAGGGAGCGACACCGCCGCCACCGATTATTTCAAGTCCAAGACCTTCGGGAAGATGTACGAAACCTTCAAGCCCGAGGTGGCGTCGAGCATGAACGAGGTCGGTGTCACCCGGTCCTACAAGAATATGATGGACAAATACGCGGCACTGCCCTTCGCCGATGCCGAGTCCCTGGACCTTGACCGTTACGTGACCACAAAGTCCCTGGATGGGATTTTCTACATGGTGGGACAGGAAGAGATGAAGATCCGGAAGGATCCGGCAGCCAGGGTGACCGACCTGTTGAAGACGGTCTTCGGGGGCAGATAGTCCGTACGATCTTTCGTCATGATGCACAAGCCGGAAAACGGGGATCATCTTGGCACGGGGCGGAAGGGAGGCGGTACCGTGGACCTCAAGGCGCTGGCGGGAAAACCTTTCCTGAAACGGTACGTCCTGTGGTTTGCCGTTGCCCTGGCGGCCTTCGCGGTTATCGGGTTCCTCATCCTGCCTCCCATCGTCAAATCGGTCCTGGTCAAGCAGCTCTCGGAAAAGCTCCACCGGCCTGTGGAGATCCGGACGATCCGGATCAACCCGTTCGCCCTTTCGGTCCGCGTGGACGGGTTTTCCATGAAGGACCGCGCCGGCTCGGGGCCGTTCTTGTCCTTCGAGGAGTTGTACCTGGACCTCCAGGCCGCCTCCCTCGTGAGGGGCGGGCCGGTTCTCCGGGAGATCCTCCTGCGCTCCCCGAGCGTCACCGTCGTTCGAAATGAAGACTTGACCTACAATTTTTCCGATATCCTCGACGAGTTCGCTTCCAAGCCGTCGGAAAAGGACAAGCCCCTCCGGTATTCCCTCAACAACATCCGCATCGTCGGGGGGAGCGTCGATTTCGACGACCGCCCCAAACACACGCGCCACACGGTCCGGGACCTGTCGATTGCCATCCCGTTCTTGTCGAACCTGCCCTATGCCGTGGACGTGCACGTCCAGCCCGCTTTCGAGGCGAACGTCAACGGGACGCTGGTGGGGCTCCAGGGGATGACCAAACCGTACAGCGCTTCCCGCGAGACCACCCTCGATCTGAGCATCCGCGATTTCAACATCCCGCATTACCTGGAATACGTCCCGGTGCGGCTGAAATTCCGGGTCCCCTCCGGGGCCTTGGACGCGAAAACCGTCCTGTCCTTTTCCCAGCCCGCTGGAAAGTCCCCCTCCGTTGCGCTCACGGGAAGCGTGACGCTCAAGAACCTCTCCATCACGGACAGTAAAGATGCGCCGGTCCTGCGGCTGCCGTCCCTGTTCATGGCCAGCGGCTCCCTGGAGCCGCTGGCGAGGCGGGCGAAACTGGACAACGTCGTCATCTCCTCCCCGGAGGTATTCCTGGTCAGAGAGAAAACGGGAGCCTTGAACGTGGTGTCTCTGCTGCCGGAGCGTGGGGACAAGGCAGAGACGGACAAGGAAAAGGGGCCGGGATCGTCCTTCTCGGTAGAAGTGGGTGCGTTTCACCTGGCCGGGGGAAAAGCGTCCTATTCGGATTTCTCTGCCCCCAAGCCGTTCGAGGCCACTGCCATCCTCGACCTGTCGGCCCGATACCGGCAAGTTTCGGGCGAAGCGGGCGACGAGGCGCTCCTGTCCGGGCTCGAGGCGAACCTCTCCTCCCTGCGCCTCAGGCGGCGGGGAGAGAAGGAGGACTTCATCCACATCCCGGAAACCGGGGTGAAGGGGGCGGACATCGACCTGGCCAAAAAAACGGCCACGGTCGAAGAGGCGGCAACCAGCAAAGGCCTCCTGCAGGTGACAAGGGAGAAGGACGGCACGCTCGACCTGGCAAAGGTCCTTCCCCCGGCCGAAGGAACGGCGATGAAGGCCTCTCCCCTGCCGCGCAAGTCCGCCGAAAAGGTTACCCCGCAGCCGGAGTGGCTCGTCAAGGTGAAGAAGGCCTCTCTGCAGCAGTACACCGTCGAGGCAGTGGACCAGACGCCGGGTGACCCCGTCACCGTGAGGGTCTCCCCATTGGACGTCACCGCCGAGGACCTCTCGACGGAGAAGAACAGCCGCGGAAAAGTTTCGCTCAAGGCCACGTTGAACAAGACGGGAAAGGTCGCCATCGGCGGCGCCGTGGGAGTCAATCCCGTGTCGGCGGACCTGAACGTCAACATCCGGACGATCGACATCGTCCCGTTCCAGCCGTATATCGCAGAAAAGATCAGTATCTCGTTAACGGGGGGGAACATCTCGGCCAGGGGCAAGCTCACCCTGGCGGCGCGGGGCGACACGATCCGGACGGCTTACGCGGGCGAGGCCTCGGTTACAAACCTGGCAACGGTGGACAAGGTTACCTCGGAGGATTTCCTCAAGTGGGATTCGCTTCACCTGGACGGGATCAAGGTGGCGACCGCCCCCCTGTCCATGGCGATCCGGCAGGTGGCGCTTACGGACTTCTACTCGCGCCTGGTCGTCACCCCGGAGGGGACCCTGAACGTGCAGGGGATCGTCAAGAAGGAGGGGCAGGCCCCCGCCGGGGAGACGGCCGCAGCGTCCCCGGACAACAACGTGGCCGCGAAGCCGCCGGAGTCCGCTGCGCCGCCGACGCCGGTCACGATAGAAACGGTGTCGTTTCAAGGAGGGCGGATCAACTTCACCGACCATTTCATAAAACCCAACTATTCGGCGAACCTCCTGGAAATCGGAGGGCGCGTCTCCGGCCTGTCCTCGGAGGAGACGCGGATGGCGGAGGTCGACCTGCGGGGGAAGCTCGAGAATTACGCCCCCCTCGAGATCACGGGGAAAATCAATCCGCTCCGGAACGACCTGTTCGTGGATCTCAAGATCGATTTCAAGGACATGGATTTGAGCCCCCTTACCCCTTACTCCGGCCGGTACGCCGGCTACACGATCGAGAAGGGGAAGCTCTTCTTGAGTCTTAAGTACCTGATTGTGAAAAGGAAGCTGGACGCGATCAACAGCGTCTTCCTCGATCAGTTCACCTTCGGCGACGCCGTCGACAGCCCCGACGCGACGAAGCTGCCGGTCCGGCTGGCCGTGGCCTTGCTCAAGAACCGGAAGGGGGAGATCTCGCTCGACCTGCCTTTAAGCGGCTCCCTCGACGACCCGAAATTCAGCCTCTGGGGGGTCGTCGTCAAGATCATCTTGAACCTGCTGGTCAAGGCAGCCACCTCCCCGTTCGCCCTCCTGGGGGCGCTGTTCGGAGGGGGCGAGGAGTTGAGCTACCTGGAGTTCAACTACGGCAAGGATGCGCCCGACGTGCCGGCGGAGGCCAAGCTAAAGAACCTGGTCAAGGCGCTGCACGACCGGCCCGCCTTGAAGCTGGAGATCGCGGGGCACGTGGACGTGGAGAAGGACCGGGAGGCGTTGCGGCAGATCCTGTTCGACCGTAAGGTCCGGTCCCAGAAGCTGAAGGACCTCGTCAAAAAGGGCGGAGAGGCGCCGTTGCTCGACAACGTCGTCGTCGACGCGAAGGAGTACCCCGAGTACCTGAAAAAAGCCTATCGGGAAGAGAAGTTCCCCAAGCCCCGCAACTTCATCGGATTGGTCAAGGACCTCCCCGTCCCCGAGATGGAAAAGCTCATGTACACTCACCTCCAGGTGACCGACGACGACCTGCGCCGGCTTGCGCAGAGGCGGGTCAAGGCCGTGAAGGATTACCTGATCGCATCGAAGCAGGTGGAGCCGGAGCGGGTCTTCCTGGTGGAGCCCAAGACACTCGCGCCGGAGAGGAAGGAGAAGCAGAAGGACAGCCGCGTCGTATTCGTGCTCAAGTAAAACAAGGAGGAAGAAAAACAGTGACCTCCACGGAAACGCCCGTTGCCGCCTCCCCTCAAAGCCACCGGTGGCGGTTCTTCCGCGCAGGGGGATTCGATCAGGTTCTTCTCGAGACGGGGGCCGACCTGATGGCCCTGGGAACCCTGGACCAGAAGCTTTGGGTGGCCTTGAGCTGCCCCGTCGCCGGGATCGAATTCGACCGCAAGACCCTCGAATTCGTCGATTCGGATGCGGACGGACACATACGGGCGCCGGAGATCATCGCCGCGGCGGCGTGGGCGGGGACGGTGCTGATGGACCCGGACTTCCTCGTCCGTCGCCAGGACCGGCTTCCGCTCTCGTCCATCGACGAATCCACGGATGAGGGCAGGGCCGTCCTCTCCGGGGTAAAGCTGGTGCTCCGGGCGCTTAACAAGCCCGATGCGTCGGAGATCACGCTGGAGGACGTAAGCGACACCGCGCGGATCTTTTCCCAGGCCCGGTTCAACGGGGACGGCATCGTGCCGGCCCAGGCGGCCTGGGAACCGGCACTGCGCGCCGCGATCGAAGACATGATCGCGTGCCTGGGGAGCCAGGTCGACCGCAGCGGGGAGCCGGGGGTGACGACGGAGACGATCGGCCGCTTCTACTGCGAGGCGAAGGCCCTCCGCGACTGGTGGGATGCCGGCCGAAAGCCCGAGGTCCTCCCGTTTGGAGACGACACCGCGGCCCGATACGAAATCTTCAAATCCCTACGACCTAAGATCGAAGATTACTTCCAGCGGTGCCGGCTCGCGGCGTACGACGGGCGCTCCGGCCCGCTGCTCGGCCCCGCCGATGCGGATTACCAGAAGCTGTCCGCCGAAAACCTGGGGGGGACCGTGGAGGCGGTGGCGCAGTTCCCCGTCGCCGTGCCCGCGGCCGGCAAAGCCATGCCGCTGACGGCGGGATTGAACCCCGCTTATTCCGACGCGGTGCGGCGCTTCCGCGAGGAGGTCGTTGTCCCGGTCCTTGGGACCCCGGAGGCGTTGAGCGACGAGGGATGGGGAATCGTATGCGCCCGCTTCGCGCCCTGCGAGGCCTGGCTGGCCGCCAAGCCTGCAACGGCCCTTACGGCGCTCGAGGAGGGCAGGGTGAGGCAGCTGCTTTCGGAGGACGGTGAATCGGCACTCCTGGACCTCGCCGTCCGGGACAGCGCGGTTGAGCCGGAGGTCGCCGCAATCGCCTCGGTGGAGAAGCTCCTGCGTTATTGCCGCGACCTGCGCCGCCTGGCGAACAACTTCGTCTCCTTCAGGGATTTCTACACACGCAAGGCAAAAGCTACCTTCCAGGCTGGCACCCTTTACCTGGACGGGCGCAGCGTCGACCTGTGCGTGCCCGTCGCGGACGTGTCCAAGCACGCGGAGATCGCGACCTTCAGCCGCGTCTGCCTCGTCTACTGCCAGTGCACGCGCCGGGGCGGCGACAACAAGATGACCATCGCCGCGGGGTTCACGGCGGGGGACTCCGACTTCCTCATGGTCGGGCGAAACGGCGTCTTCTACGACCGCAAGGGACAGGACTGGGACGCCACGATCGTCCGCATCGTGGAACACCCCATAAGCATCCGGCAGGCCTTCTGGGCGCCTTACAAAAGGGTCGCACGGATGATCGGGGAGCAGTTCCAGAAGATCTCGGCGGCCCGGTCCCGGGCGTCGGAACAGGCGGCTGCCTTGCGATCGATACAGGCGGCGGAGAAAACGGCGGCCGGGCTTCCGGTGCCTCCTCCTCCCCCGCCTTTCGACGTAGCCAAGTTCGCCGGGATCTTCGCGGCGATCGGGCTGGCGATCGGCGCGATCGGGGCTGCCTTGGCATCCGCCATCGCGGGGCTGTTCCGCCTCGCCTGGTGGCAGATCCCCCTGTTGTTCGCGGCGCTGATCCTGATCGTCTCGTGCCCCTCGGTTCTCCTGGCATGGCTCAAGCTCAGGAAGAGGAACCTGGGCCCCATCCTCGACGCCAACGGCTGGGCAGTAAACGCCCGTGCGAAGATCAACATTCCCTTCGGGTCTTCGCTCACCGCTGCCGCCCGGCTTCCCGAGAACGCGGAGCGCTCCATGGCCGATCCGTTCGCCGAGAAGAAGCGGCCCTGGCTCGCCTACCTGATCTTCCTGGCCCTGCTGGGGGCCATCCTTGCTCTTTGGCGGCTTGGAACCCTGTCCCGGTTCT
Organism: Deltaproteobacteria bacterium RBG_16_64_85; assembly: GCA_001798885.1. Taxonomy (NCBI): domain Bacteria; class Deltaproteobacteria; species Deltaproteobacteria bacterium RBG_16_64_85. Next base: position 10,011 of record MGQW01000043.1, on the reverse strand, counting down.
GAACAGTGGCTATTTCCACGAAACGAACGGGGTGCCGCCGGGTTTTTATCTATCAGAGGAAGGCAAAGAGCAATCCTTCCCCCTTGAAAAAACCGGAGACGGACGATAAGACGGACCGGTGGATAGGAGAATAGGATGAAGGCATTCGGTAAGGTTTTCGGATGGATGGCGATCGTCGGAGCGGTGGTGCTTTACGCGTCGATTTCCATGGCGGAATCCCTTGGGGCGATGCGGTTAGTGATTGAACAAGGCGACGTGCAGGTGAAAATCGCCGACACCGGGGAATGGGTACCCGCTTCGGTGAACATGCCCATTGTCGAAGGGGACGAGCTGTGGGTCCCGGCAAGCAGCCGGGCTGCGCTCCAGACGAACAACGGGGCCCATATCCGCCTTGACGGGGACACGGCCTTGCAGGTCCTGCGTATGGACCGCGACTCCTTCCAGTTTTACCTCGCCCAGGGATACGCGTACGTGCTGAGCCTCGCCCCGAAGCGCAGCGTCCTCCAGTTCGACACCCCCGACGCCTCCATCCGCGCCTTCGGAAATGCGACTTTCCGGATCGACATTCCCGGCGGGGAGACGGACGTTTCCGTGCTCAAGGGATCGGTCCTGGCGGAGAACGACGCCGGAACGACGACCGTCCGTGCGGGCAGCATGCTGGCCCTGGGAGCGGACGGCTACGCGGAGCATTCCCCGCTGCTTCTTCCCGACGACTGGGAAAGGTGGAACCGGGATCGGGACCGCGTCGTCCTCGCACGCGGGGAAGGCTACCGGCGTCTGCCGGGGGAGCTCCGGATGTATTCCGGCGACTTCGATGAGAATGGCCGTTGGGTAAACGCCGGTGAATACGGATATGTCTGGACTCCCACGGTCGTCGTGATCGCCGATTGGGCTCCCTATCGCCACGGAAGATGGGTGTGGAGGGGCGGAGATTACGTCTGGATAGGATATGAGCCTTGGGGATGGGCGCCTTACCATTACGGCCGCTGGGCATTCGTAGCCCGCATCGGCTGGTGCTGGGTGCCTCCCACCCGGGGAGATGTGTTCTGGTCACCAGGATACGTGGGATGGGTCAGGACGGGCGACTACGTGGCGTGGGTTCCCCTCGCCCCGAGGGAAATCTATTACGGGCACGGCCACTTCGGCCGCTACAGCATGAATGTCAGGAACGTGGACATAAACCGTATCCGGGTGACCAACATCTACCGGAACGTGAACGTCACCAACAGCGTCACCGTCGTCCATCAGACCACGTTCGTCACGGGGAGGCACGAGCCGGTCCACCGAAACGTGGTGTCGAACGTGAGGGAGAACTTCGCGCAGCGGAGGGACATCGTGGTGGGCAGACCCCCGATCAAGCCCGTGGAAACGAGCTACGTCCCGGTGGTACGGTCGATCCCGGAGGCGAAGCGCCCGCCGGCCGCGGTCAGGAAGATCGAGGCGAAAGAGCTGAGGGAGTCCCGACCGCTGGTAAAGGAACAAGACCGGTCCGCAAGGCGTCCGGAGGCGAAGCCCCGCCCCCTGGAGGTAAGGAAAGTCGAGAAAGCGAGACCCGCAAGCGAGAGGACCAAGGAGCGGCAACAGGTCCGTCCCGCGGAGCGGGGGCCTGCGGTAGCCCCGGCGGAGCGGCGTACCCCCGCTGCCCCGACGGAGCGGCGT
>MGQW01000043.1:0-8055 GCA_001798885.1 Deltaproteobacteria bacterium RBG_16_64_85 | reverse complement strand
CCCGCCCGAACTCCCGCATGAAGCCCATCTCATCGGGGGAAAGCGGGCCCATGTCCACCGCCGCCAGGTTCTCTCGCAGCTCGGCTGCGCTGCGGGGCGCCGCGAGGACCACATCCACGTATGGGCTCGTGAGGCAGAACCGATAGCAGTCGCCCGGCGTCGCCACCCTGCCCTTCCAGCCGCGGGGCGCCCGCAATAACTGCCGCCAGGCCGTGGCTGTGTAGGCGACAACCATGGGGCGGCGCATCGCCAGGCGCGGGAAGATGTCCTGCTCCGCTCCCGGGTGGGCGGCGTTATAGCGGATCATGAGGAGATCGAGGATCGAATCCTCCGCGAGCTTTCCGGCCCGCGGACGGTTGTGTATCGAAACCCCCAACGCGCGGACCTTTCCCTCTTCGCGTAGCTTCACCATCTCTTCCCGCACCGCGCCGGTGAAGGCGGACATCTTCCCGAGCCAATAGAGCTGGAAGACATCGAGGTAGTCTGTGCCCAGCATCCGGAGGGCCCCCTCCGCGGCACGACGGATCGCACCGGGGAAATAGCCGGCAAGCGGGCCCGCAGAAACCGCGTACCGCTCCCGGTCGCGGGCGAGGGCCTCGCGGAGCGCCGCGGTAAGCGCTTTCATCCGTGTGCTCCAGAAAACGTACTGAATGCGTTCAAGCGCCTCGCGGCATCCGGCTTCGTCGAGGCCGAAGCTTCCCGAAATCCCCATCCGGAAGAGCCGCCGGCCGAGTCTGGGAACCTCTCGGTAAAGGAAGTCGTTCAATGGAGATAAACCTCAATCCGGATCATGTCGCAGAGAAATTCGGGTCCCTTGATGTGACGTTTTCTGGCACTTTCTCTTATTGATCCCGATTTCTTGCCCTAATTTTGTCTCTCCTGCCCCCACTCATTTCCGCTAACCTTTCGTTATTTAATAAGTATCCGTCTCTCGTCCTCCTTGGCATATTTCTTTCATGATGAATACGCAAGAAGGGGAAATCCGGGAACAGGAGGATCGGCACTTTGACATCACACCGGAGGGAAGACATGAGGCTCACTCTGTTCGTCGCATTCCTTATGTTGACGGTACCCGCCCTGGTGTGGGGCCTCCCCCTTTCCGAAAAGGAGACCATCGGCGTTGTGCGGAATTCCGGGGGGATCGCCACCGTCACCCGCGGGGAGCAGGTCTTCCAGGCCGCCGCAGGGACAAAACTCCTCGCCGGCGACACCTTGAGTACAGGTCCCGACGGGACGCTCGGCGTCATCCTGCGGGACAACTCCGTCCTCTCCTTGGGGCCGGGAAGCCGTCTGGTCGTCCTACGCTTCCTCTTCTCGCCCGCCGATGGGAAGCTAGGCCTGTTGGCGCGCTTCTCCAAGGGAACCCTGGCCTACATCTCGGGACTCATCGGCAAGCTTGCTCCCGAGTCGGTACGTTTCGAAACCCCGGTGGCTTCCATCGGGATCCGGGGGACCTACTTTGCAGTCAAGGTCGAGGAACCGGCTTCATAACCCAGCCGCTCCAGATTGACGGAGGTCTCCGCGAACCGGCCCATCCAGCGCATGCACCGGTTCGCATCCAGCGGGATTCCGACCACCGGGATCTTCCGTTTCATGCACGCGCGCATCCCCCATGCGAGTTCCGGGATGCACGCGATCCCCAGGACACCGAAGGCCCCCCTCCCCTCGAGACTTCGGAAAAGGCTTGAGAGCTCCGCGTTCTTCCAGATGTAGGGGTGGACCCCGGCTTCCCGCAGGAGTGCGCTGACGCGGTGGAGAAAGCAGATCTCCGAGCACCCTGCGCAGACGGCATCGAGATCCCCCGGGACGGATCGGCACTCCCTCCGGAAGTCCCGGAGACAGTGCGGCAGCAACGCGATCCGAAAATCGCTCTGCAGGAAGCGGTCCCGGTGGACCCGGTTCGCCAGCTCGATCTCGATCATGTGAAGGTGGTACTGCTCTTCCGTCGTCCAAAGCCTCCGGTCCGTCACGGATCGTACCGACAGGCCTTTCAGGTGCGTTCGAACGTTCATCGTATAAGGAGAGAGGGCATGGCCCAGCGATCGGAGGACGGAGGAGATTGCCGTTCCGTCCATTCGTCGCGCCGCCCCGGGGAGAAGCCGTTTCCTCCCGCCGGCGTTCCGGATCAGGGCGAGCAGCGACTCCTCTCCGGGAACGGTTCGGAGGAGTTCATCCGCAAGCCGGCGAACCCGGTCGTAATACGGTTCGGTCGAGAGGGCGTTTCCGAACAGCGAGTAGGTCTTCCCCGCGACGGGCACATAGGAGGGACCGGCAGCCTGGCTCGTCCCTGGCATTCCATTACCAAGACGCATGCTCTCCATTATACATTCGCCGACCGCGCCCCGGAGGACCCTGATCCGAAATCCGGTCGTGAGTGGGTCGTGCGAGCTTGAGGTCGCGATTTGCGACCTCAAGTATTTTGAGCGGCGGCCCAGATTCTTTTGGCGCGGGGTTTCAGCTTTTTCAGGGCATGTTCGGCGCGCAAGGCCGCCCCCCGGTCCGGATACCGCCGCATGCCGATGATTAAGAGAGGTTTCCTCATCCGGGTGAACCGCGATCCCTTCCCGGCCTGGTGCTCTCGGAAACGTGCTTCTGGGTCGACCGCTATTCCCGTGTAAATGAACCTGCCGGCGCACTCCAGCATGTAGACCCAGTAGGGCTTTTTCAAGCGATTCGTCGGATCGCGGCCACGACCTCCGCCGGCTCCATGCGGACGGAATAATTCGGATCCGCCTGTCCCGCCCGGATGATGCCGTTCTTGTCGATCACGTAGGTCGCGGGAACGGGAAGTTCCCACCGCCCCGCCCCATTGTATTTCTCCAGGTTGATTCCGAACTTCTCCAGGTAGAGCGCCTTGACGTCTGCAGGAACAATAAACCACAGCCGGTATTTCTTGAGCACCTCGCTCGTCGTGTCGCTAAGGATGTCGATGGGAACAGCGTGTTTCTCCGCCATCGTCAGCGTGTTATCCGGGAGTTCCGGGCTGATCGCCATCAGGTCGGCGCCAAGGGACCGGATCGCGGGCAATTCCTTCGCCAGAGCTGCCAGCTCCAGGTTGCAGTACGGTCACCAGACGCCACGGTAAAAGGAGAGGGCGATCGGGCCCCGGGCAAGCCGCTCGCTCAACCGGACCGTTTCCCCCCGATGGTTCGGAAGCGCGAAGTCCGGAGCCCGCTCCCCCACCGTCAAGCCGGCGGCCGTCCCCGCCGCCCGCAGTTCCTCTACCCCTTTCACCAGGATCGACTCGACATCGGCGGGCCGGTTCCGGGACGCGTTGAACTGCTCGATCTTTTCCTTCAGCGACATTCGGTTCCTCCCTATCCGATCTCTTTGCCGATCGAGTAGGCACGGCCAAGAAGCTTGCCTACCCCGTGGTAGGTGTTGATCTCCGGGTCGAAGAGGATCGGCCTCACCTTCTCGATGTCGGGGAGTCCCTTCTCGCCGAGCACGGATTCCTCCGCCTTCATATCCAAAATCTCCCCGACGAATTGGGTGTGCAGCCCGATCTCGAACGTATGGAGAAGCCGACACTCAAGGACGAGGGGAAATTCCTCGACATACGGTGCGTCCACGAGGGTACTCCGGACGGGAGTGAGCCCGGCGGCATGGAACTTGTCAACATTCTTCCCGGAAACGATCCCTATGTAATCCGCTTCCCGGGCATGGGTCTCGGAGGGGACGCTGATCGTGAACGCCTTTCGCCCTACAATGTTCCCATACGTGTAGGTGGCTTTCCGGAGGGAGACCGCCACGCATGGGGGACGTGAACAGCAGATCCCGCCCCAGGCGGCGGACATCGCATTCGGTTTCCCGTTCTTGTCATACGTCCCCACTACCCATACCGGGGTGGGAAAAACGAGCGTCTTTGCACCGAAGGACTTCTTCATGGAGATATCACCCCTTCCACATTCCTCTGCGCGCAGCGGCTTTCCTCGCCCAGGAGGCCAGTTGCTCTTGGTCCTCGACGATCTCTTCCGGCACCTCGTAGTACGACTTGAGGACCTGCTTCTCGCTTGGCGCGAAGGGACCCATTCCGTGCTTGCGGTAGTTCGCCCGCGTCGTTTCGTCGGTCTTGAAGTAGAGGCGCCCATCGTGGAGGATGCCGAAGAAGTCCGTCTCAAGGTAGAGACCGTAGCCGCCGAACATGGATCGGCAGCTCAAGCCCTCCAGGGACCGCAGTTGGTCGAGCACGAAGTCCCGATAGGAGTCCCCTTTCCTCCTTGCGCACACGATCGCCAACCTCTCAGAACTCATTCTGATTTCCCTTTAGATTTCGATCCGGGAGGAGCGGTTTCAGGGCCTATCCCCCTGGCGTCGCGCGGCACAGCGCCGAGGCCCTAACCCGGCCGTCCCCGGAAAAAGGAAATGCCCATCCCGTCAGTAGAGAGGCCTACACGCTTGGGGGAAGCAGAGCGCACCCTGGACGCTGACCGAGCGAAAAAGAAACTTCCTCTTGAACAAGAGGACAGCGCCTTCCTCGTCAGGTGACCCTGCCCATGTCGCAATGCCAAATCTTATGCGATAGCGTCCACTATGGCATTGAAGGTTGCGCTGGGACGCATTGCCTTGGACGTCTTTACCGGATCCGGATCGTAGTAGCCCCCGATATCCATCGGTTTCCTTTGGGCTCCGATCATCTCGTCGTATATTTTTGTCTCATTTTCTACCAGTTGTTTCGCCACCGGAGCGAAACGCGCCTGCAGCTGCTTATCCTTGGTCTGTGCGGCCAGCGCCTGCGCCCAATACAACCCGATGTAAGCATGGCTCCCTCTGTTATCGATCAGACCGACTTTACGAGCGGGAGACTTCTTGTTGTCCAGCAACTGCCCGATTGCCTGATCCAGCGTCTCTGCCAGGACGAGGGCCTTTTCATTCTTGAAGGTGTTTCCCAGATGTTCCAAGGATGCCGCAAACGCCGAAAATTCGCCAAGGGAATCCCATCGCAAATACCCTTCTTTTACAAACTGCTGGACATGTTTGGGCGCCGAGCCGCCGGCCCCCGTCTCGAACAGCCCTCCACCCTTCAGAAGGGGTACGACGGACAGCATTTTCGCGCTGGTGCTCAATTCGATGATCGGAAACAGGTCGGTGAGATAATCGCGCAATACGTTTCCGGTAACCGAAATCGTATCCTTCCCCGCCCGGAACCTTTCCAGCGAGAATTTCATCGCTTCGACCGGGGGCAGGATGTGGAATTCCAGACCCTTCGTATCGTGATCCTTCAGATATTTATTGATCTTTTCGATGATCTGCGCATCGTGCGCCCTGTTTTTGTCATGCCAGAAAACGGTGGGTGCCCCGGTCGCCCTTGCCCTTTTGACGGCAAGCTTCACCCAATCCCGGATCGGCTCATCCTTTACCTGGCACATCCTGAAGATATCCCCTTCTTCCACCTTCTGCTCCAGCAGGGTCGCCCCGGAAGCATCGACCACGCGGATCGTTCCGTTCCCTTGGGCCTGGAACGTCTTGTCGTGGGAACCGTACTCCTCGGCCTTTTGCGCCATAAGCCCCACGTTCGGAATGCTACCGACGGTCGCGGGATTGAACGCTCCGTTTTTCTTGCAGTCTTCTATGATCGTCCGATACGTCGTCGCGTAGCACCGGTCGGGAATCATCGCCTTCGTATCGTGAAGCTTCCCGTCCGGACCCCACATTTTCCCCGAGTCACGGACAACGACCGGCATCGACGCATCGATGATGATATCGTTCGGCACATGCAGGTTCGTGATGCCTTTATCGGAGTCGACCATCGCGAGCGGCGGCCGTTTTTTGTAAACTTCCTGGATGTCCGCTTCGATTTCCGCTCTCTTGGCTTCCGGCAGCTTCTGGATCTTTGCGTAAAGATCCCCCAGGGCGTTGTTCGGGTTCACGCCCAGCTCCTTGAATACCGCCGCATGTTTTTCGAAAACATCCTTGTAGTAGACGGAAACGGCCTGACCGAACATGATTGGATCCGATATCTTCATCATCGTGCATTTCAGGTGCAGCGACAGCAGCACGCCGCTCTTCTTCGCGTCTTCCATCTGTTCTTCGTAGAACTTCCGCAAGGCGCGACCATTCATCACGGTCGAATCGACCACTTCGCCTTCCAGCAGATCCAGCTTCTTTTTCAGGACCGTGACCTTTCCATCGCCGGCAACGAACTCGATCCTCACATCGGTGGCTTTTTTTATGGTGGTGGATTTTTCGTTGGCGTAGAAATCCCCGCCGCTCATATGGGCCACATGGGATTTGGAATCGCTGGCCCAGGCACCCATTTTGTGCGGATTTTTCTTCGCATAATTTTTCACCGAGAGCGGCGCTCTGCGATCCGAGTTCCCCTGCCGTAGAACCGGGTTGACGGCACTTCCGAGAACCTTGGCGAATCTTTCCTGGAGCGCTTTCTCCGCGTCGGTTTTCGGTTCCTCGGGATAGTCCGGGAGGTTATAGCCGTGCGCCCTCAACTCTTTGATCGCTTCCATCAACTGAGGAATGGAAGCACTGATATTGGGCAGCTTGATGATGTTGGCCTCCGGAGTCAGCGCAAGCTCACCCAATTGAGTCAGATAATCCGGCATTCGCTGGCTCTCGGTCAGGTAATCGGGAAAGTTTGCGATGATTCTGCCCGCAAGAGAGATGTCCCTCAATTCAACGGAAACGCCGGTTCCCTTTGTAAACGCCTGGATGACGGGAAGCAGGGAGTATGTCGCCAGTGCAGGTGCCTCATCGGTCTTTGTCCAAAGGATCTTCGCCGTTCCTGTTGTCATACTCTCTCCTTTAGTTTTTATTTCGATATCGCCGGTGTTGCCCATTATGCCGAAACCCTTCGGCAGCGCCGCAACGCCGAAAGGAACTGTTCCGGATCGTAGGCCACTACTGCGCGTTTGACTTCGTCAAAAGAAAGGGATCTTCCTCACCGAACACGGGTTCAACGGACACGCGAACACATATGCTGTATACAATATACATTAGACTGTCAAGAAAAAATCAACAGAAAAAAATCCATTCTCAGCAAAAATCCATTTTCGTGCCGGCTATGCCGTTCAGCATGACCTGCCCCCCTGTTTTTGACCAACCGGACAAGGGGATTTTCTCAAAGTTCCCTGTATTCCGAGTCCTAAGCTCTCTGTTCGGAGGAAGCAAGCGTTAGCCGGCGATCGGGATCCCCATTCCTATGTCTACTCGATCGCCTTCACGCTCTTGACAAAGTATCCTGTTTCCCCAAAGCAACTTGTGGGGATCCCGACGTGCTCTTCGTAATACAGGACAATTCGCCGGCCCATGGCCTGGTTGATCTGTGCTGCCACCCCATCCTCCCGGACGGAGAAGTAGAATTTCTCGGGCATCGACCCGGGGACAGCAACCATGGCCAGCTCGCCCTCCCAGGTCTTGCAGACCCACCCCTTTTTGGAAAACTTCTGTATGTAGCCGGCGCGTTCTCCCTTGGAATAGCTCCACGTCAAGGAGATCCAGGTGTAGCCGGCAAACAACAGCACCGCCACCAGGAGAAAACCGACTGTCCAGAGTCCCACGCGGGATTTTTCCGTTTTCAATTCCAAGTGCCGACCCTCCGGAGGATTGGGATGAAGAAATTGTACCGGACTGTCCAGGGAGGGTCTACTGCGATTGACCCGCCCTCCTGGTCGCCCCCGCCTGCAATGACCAAGAAATCTGCATCAGAAGCCAGATTCCTCGCGTCGGCGACCGCATTGCTGTCTCCGGACGGGCCGGCCAGACCGTTGCGCTTCCGCAAGCACAACTCGCCGCGAAGATCTGCGCAATGCGAGCACTTGCGCTCCTCCGACAAAAACTTGGCTCGCTGGATCCTATCCCCGGTTCTTGATTGAAGGGTACTTCCCCCGCGTTATACACTCGGTGTGAATCCAATCCTCGTCATTGGGGTGGCATATGCGAAGACCTTCCGGCGCCTTGATCCTGATCATCTTCTTGCTCCTAACTGGACTGGCGGTCGCGGAACCATTCGAGGATGCCACGAAAGCATACTATATTGGTGACTACGAGACCGCCTATCGCCTCATCAAGCCATTGGCCGAGCAGGGATTACCCGAAGCCCAG
>MGQW01000042.1 GCA_001798885.1 Deltaproteobacteria bacterium RBG_16_64_85 | reverse complement strand
ATCTCCTCCCGGGACGCGCCGGCCGACGAGGCCCCCTTGGCATGGACGTCGATGCAGTACGGGCACTGGATGGCATGAGCGACCGCGAAAGCGATGAGCTCCTTGGTCCTCTTGCTCAGGGCTCCTTCGGCAAACGCAGCGGCGGACCAGGCGTTGTAGGCTTCGAAGGCATCCGGAGCGTACTCCTTGAGATCGGGAAAAGCGGTGAGATCCGTGGTGGTGTACAAGGGACGGGACATTGCAGGCGGTCTCCTTCCGGCGGAATGCATGGTCACAAGTTTAGCACGTGGGGACAGAGCGACCGGATTTCTGAGCGACCGGATTTCTTGACAACCTCCTTCCGCCCCAATAACGTGCTAAGAAGCGGATGGATTCGAACCGGGGAGCTTCTATGAAGATCGAACTCGTCGTCGGAGATATCCTCCGGCACAAGGCCGACATGCTGGTGGTCAACCTTTTCGAGGGCGTGAAAACTCCCGGCGGAGCCACCGGCGCGGTCGACGCGGCGATCGGGGGCGCGATCACCGCGGCGATCAGGGACGGCGACTTCCAGGGGAAGTGGGGGGATACGCTTCTCCTGCGGCCCGGCAAGGGAGTCGCCTCCACCCGCGTGCTGGTCCTGGGGCTCGGGAAAAAGGAGAAGTTCACGCCGGATCTCGTGCGGCAGTCGTCGCTCCCCGTGATGCGCGTTGCCGGGAAGCTCAAGCTGAAGGCGGTTGCGTCGGTGCTGCACGGTGCGGGCGCAGGGGGTCTGGATCCGCAGACGGCGGCGCGGTTCGCCGCGCTGGGCGTTGCGCTCTCCGGCTACGAATACGATCGATACAAATCGGAGAAGGCGAATCGCGTGGAGCGGTTCCAGTGGATCGAGCGCAACCGGGCGCTGGCCGGGCGGGTCAAGGCGGGCCTCGACGAAGGCGCCAGGATCGGAGAAGCGATCAACTGGGGGCGGGATCTCGTTGCCTCCCCGCCGGCGGACTTGCGTCCGGACGGACTGGCGCGGGCGGCAAGGGCTTTGCCGGGCAGGCTCGGGCCGGCGGCTGGAAGGAAGATCCGCGTCCGGGTGTACGGAAGGAAGGAGATCGAGGGCTGGAAGATGGGAGGGATCCTGGCCGTCGGGAAGGGGAGCGCGGCTCCCCCGCGGCTGATCGTGGCGGAGTACCGCGGCGGGCGTCCCGGCCGCCCCTGGACGGCGCTCATCGGGAAAGGGGTGACCTTCGACACGGGCGGGATCTCGCTCAAGAAGTGGGAAGGGATGGAGAAGATGAAAACCGACATGGCCGGCGGAGCGGGGATGCTGGCCACGATCCGTGCCGCGGCCGCGCTCGGGATTCCGAAAAATATCGTCGCGGTGGTCCCCGCGGTGGAGAACATGCCGTCCGGGACGGCCTACAGGCCCGGGGATGTGATCCGGATGATGTCGGGAAAAACCGTCGAGGTGCTCTCCACCGACGCCGAAGGGCGGCTGATCCTGGCGGATGCCATCGCCTACGCGAAGAAGCGTTACCGGCCGGCCGAGATGGTCGACGCCGCCACGCTGACCGGGGCGTGCGTCGTGGCGCTGGGGAGCGTGACGATGGGGATGATGGGGAACGACGAAAGGCTCCTCGCCCGGATGAAGGAGGCTTCCGCCTTGTCCGGGGAGAGGGCGTGGGAGCTTCCTCTTTTTGAGGAGTACTTCGAGCAGATCAAGAGCGACATCGGGGATCTGAAGAATATCGGCGGGCCGGAGGCGGGGACGATCACCGCCGGATATTTCCTGAAGGAGTTCGCCGACGGCACCCCATGGGTCCACCTGGACATCGCCGGCGTGGCGTGGCGCGAAAAGGATCGAATGGGATATGCGGCCGGGCCGACGGGGGCGCCGGTCCGGCTCCTGGTGCAATTCCTGTCGAAAGAGGGGAAGGGGTAACGCTCCTTGACCCCCGGAGGCATCGATGGCGAAGACCCCGCCGCTTTCGCCGGATGACCAGCGGTTCATCAGTTGCCCTTACTGCACCATCCAGATTCCGGCCGAGGGAAAGGTCTGCCCGCATTGCCAGCAGGTCCTGAACACTCCCAAGAAGCTGGACCGCCCACCCGCCTTCCAAAAGGGATCCGACTTCCTGCTCCGATACCTGCGGGAGGAGCAGCGGGCGCTCCTGGCCGACCTGTGGGCCCGTTACGGCAAGTGGATCAAGGTCGCGGGGCCGGTGCTGGCCGCGGTCCTTCTCCTTTTCATCGTCTATGGAGTATGGGTGGGCTACAAGGTGCACGTTGTGCCGAACCCGGCGCTCACCATGAAGGTGAAGCACGAGAAGAAGGGGCAAACGGTCCTTCTCCAGGTGTTCGTGACGAACGAGGGGGAGGATGTTCCCGACCTTTCCCTGAAGTCGATCGGCGTCGTGACGGAGTTCGTCTACCGGGACGGCAGGCGGGAAAAGAAGACGGCGTTCCCGAAGGCCGAGTTCCGCGGCGAGGGAGCGCTGTTTCGCGGGGAAACCGGCGCCTTCGAGATCGAGGCATCCGCAGCGGGATTGAAGGAGGTCGTCCTCCGGAGCGAGATCGTGGACCTGGGAACGGGAAGGAGGCTCGTCCCTCCCGGTGGTACGTGGAGATACGTACCGGAGAAGAGGTGAGTCAAGGGGGGCCGGGCCGGACCCATCTCCGAGTCCGGGGGCAGGCGGGGCGCGAGTGCGTGCGGGCCCACCGGCGCAGTGCCGCGAGGTCGTCCGCAGTATCCACGTCGGACTCCACGGGCAGGAGGGCGTAGGTCATCCCCGCCTGTCGGCAGCGCGAAAGGAGCGCAGTCAGGACCGTCGGGAGGCTCCACTCGATACCGTGGAACAGGGACGGGGCGTGCGCATTCAGGCCGACCAGGTAGAACCCCCCGTCACCGGCGGGTCCGAAAACCGCGTCTGCGGCGTCGGCAAGCTCACGGAACGCGGACCGGATCCTCGCCGCCGAAAGAGCAGGGCAGTCGGCTCCGATGACCACCACCCTGCGCGCCCCGTCCGCGAAGGCCTCCCCCACCGCCCGCGCCATCCGTTCCCCGAGGTCGTTTCCCGCCTGTTTCCGCAACAGGAAGCACGAAAAGGAAGCGGCAAGGAAAACCGCCTTCCCTCCCGGCGGCGTGTGGAAGAGGTAACGCCGAACCCCGCGCAGGAGGGTCGTTTCGCACGCGATGTCCTCCAGCAGGCAGGCGTAGAATTCCGCGGCCCGGCGGTGCGACAGGGGCGGGCACATCCGGGTCTTCACCTTCCCCGGCAGAGGGGCTTTCGCCATCAGGATCAGGGCGTCCTCGCCGCGCATACCCTCCTCCCGGAGTGAGGCTCCCATCCGGCGTCCATTCTACACGCGGTGAGGAAGAGGAAGCGATTCCGATTCCCGATTGCCTTGCTCCACTCCCGCAAGTAGAATACCTTTTCCAGGTTTTTTCCCCAAGAGGAAGGCCATGAAGGAGAAAGCGATCAAGGTGCTGAACATCGGGCTGCCCAAGGGGAGTCTGCAGGAGTCCACGCTGGCCCTGTTCCGCAAGGCCGGGTTCACCATCACGGTGGGATCCCGCAGCTACATTCCCTCCATCGACGACGAGGAGCTCTCGGGACTCCTGATCCGAGCGCAGGAGATGGCGCGTTACGTCCAGGACGGCATCCTCGACCTGGGGTTGACCGGCCGGGACTGGGTCCTGGAGCAGAACGCCAAGGTGAAGGAGGTATGCACTCTCCAATACGCCAAAGGGGGGTTGCGGTCGGTCCGGTGGGTGGTGGCCGTACCCAACGATTCGCCGATCCGGCGCATCGAAGACCTGAGAGGCAAGCGCGTCGCCACCGAGCTCGTGCAGTTCACGCGGAGGTTTCTGAAAGAGCGGAACATCAACGCCCGGGTCGAGTTTTCCTGGGGGGCGACGGAAGTGAAGGCGCCGCGGCTGGCGGATGCCATCGTGGAGCTGACCGAGACGGGAAGCTCCCTCCAGGCCAACAACCTCCGGATCGTCGAGACGATCCTGGAATCGACCACCGTCCTGATCGCCAACCGCGACGCATGGAAGGACCCGTGGAAACGGCAAAAGATGGAAACCATCGCCCTGCTCCTCACGGGCGCTCTCCGGGCCCAGGAGAAGGTCGGGTTGAAAATGAATGTCGCGCGCATCCACCTGGATCGGGTTCTCAAGGTGCTGCCGGCCCTGCAGAACCCGACGATTTCGTCCCTGAGCGAGGCGGGGTGGTTCAGCCTCGAGGTGATCGTCGACGAAAAAACCGTCCGGGAGCTCATCCCCGTGCTGAAGAAGACGGGCGCGTCGGGGATCGTCGAGTACCCCCTCAACAAGGTGATCCCGTAGTCCCATCCGATCTTCTCGGAAAGGCACTCTCGGCGGCGCACGCCGAACACGGGGGCGGGCCGCTCTCCTCCGACCCTGTCGAGTTCGCCCATCGATATCGCACCCCGGAGGACATCGAGGCCGCGGCGTTCATCGCCGCATCGTTCGCTTTCGGAAATGTCGCCCAGATCCGGGCGTTTCTCGAGCGGCTGTTCTCGGCGCTGGCTCCATCCCCGCATGAAGCGCTCACCGGGCCGGGGGGTCTCCCCAGGAAACGGTTCTCCGGGCTGCGCCACCGGTTCATTTCCTCCGCGGGAGTTCACCGGTTTCTCGGATGTGTGCGAGCGGTGTACCTCGAGCATGGAAGCCTGGAAACCCTGTACCTGCGGGGGATGGAGGCCTCCGGCCCCGGGACGCGCGAGCGGCTCGCCCGTTTCCTCGATGGATTTCGTGCGAAGTGGGGCCCCGGTCTTCCCCGCCAGAGGAATTTCCTCTTCCCCGACCCGCGGAAGGGGTCCGCCTGCAAGCGTCACAACCTGTTCCTGCGCTGGATGGTCCGTGGAAAAGACGGAATCGACCTCGGGATCTGGACCGTCCTCTCCCCGCGGGAACTGATCGTCCCTCTGGATACCCATATGGCCCGGATGGGCCGGTGGATGGGATTGACCCACAGCCGAACGCCGTCCTTTCGGGTGGCCGAGGAAATCACCGGCGCTTTCCGTGCCGTCTGCCCCGAGGATCCGGTGAAATTCGACTTCGCTTTGACCCGCATCGGGATCCTCGGGAAATGCACCTTGCGGCGTTCGGGCGAGTGTGATTTCTGCGCCGTGGCAAGGGCGTGCGCCAGGCGGAAAATCCCGCGAAGAATTTGATATTGCCGTTCTTTCCCCCTCTGCGATAGATTTGGA
>MGQW01000041.1 GCA_001798885.1 Deltaproteobacteria bacterium RBG_16_64_85 | reverse complement strand
GGGCCGGCTCCGCCAGCCCCGATCCGACGACGAACGCCAGGAGCGAGCATGCAACCGCAAGCGAACTCATCGTTCTCATGGAAAGGCTCCTTCCCGCAAATCTCTAATTACGCCGCGGCCCGGTAGGCGTTGGCGAAGACGGTCTTCGCGAACTCCTCCAGTTCTCGCTTCGCGGATTTCCTTAAATAAGATTCCCCCCGCCGAAGGGAAGATCCGGGGCCGGAGACGGAAGTTCACCCCTTCTCGCACCACTCCCTGGCGTTCAGGAAAAGCTTGAGCCACGGGGAGGCCTTCAAGGATCGCTTCCACTCCTCGGGCATCCACGCCCACTGCCAGGTGAGGAACGTCCGCTCGGGGTGGGGCATGATCGCCAGGTGCCGGCCGTCGGGGGAGCAAAGCGCCGCGATCCCGTTCGCCGACCCGTTCGGGTTGAACGGGTACCGCATCGTCACTTCCCGCCGGTCGTCGACGTACCGGACCGGTGCGAGCGACAGGGACTCCACGTTCTTAAGGATCTTCCTGTCGGGGAAGAACGCCCTTCCCTCCCCGTGGGCGACCCAGATCCCAAGGGTCGAGCCGGCCATCCCCTTGAGCAGGATCGAGGGACTCGGGAAGATCCGGACGGCGGAAAACCGCGACTCGAACCGGCCCGAAAGGTTGCGGATGAATCTCGGCTGGCGCCTGTCTTCGATGCCGGCCCAGGGGATCCAGCCCAGGAGCGCCATGAGCTGGCACCCGTTGCAGACGCCCAGGGAAAACGTGTCGGCCCGGTCGTAGAACTTTTGGAACGGCTCGAACACGCTCCTGTTGAAACGGATCACCCCGGCCCAGCCCTTCGCGGAGTCGAGGACGTCCGCGTAGCTGAAGCCCCCGACGAAGGCCATCCCCCGGAACCGGTCCAGGTCGACCTTCCCCTCGAGAAAATCGGTCATCGTCACGTCCCAAACGGTAAACCCCGCCTGGTGGAACGCAGACGCCATCTCCCGGTCGCTGTTGCTCCCCTCTTCCCGGACGACGGCGACGGCGGGCTTGCTCCTTTTCCGCAGGACGGCCGGGGAAGCGGCCTCGGGGGTGAAGGAAAGCTTGTACGACGGTCCCGGCCGGTCGTGGATGTTCCGCTTCTCCTGGGCGGCGCATCCCGGGTTCGCCTGGAGCCTCTCCAGCCGGTGGCTTGTCTCCTCCCAGATGCTCCTTAAGGTCCGCATGTCCTCGCCGAGGACGATCCTGCCGCCCGCCTTTACCTTGATCCGCTTTCCCGCCGTCGTTGCCCCGAGGACACGGAAGGGAAGCCTTGCTTTTTGCAGCCGGGAGAGGAGGTGCTTCTCGTCTTTCGGGAGGTACTCGATCACCATCCCGGGCTCTTCGGAGAAAAGGAAGGGGAGGGGGTCGGCGCCTCCCGTCGAGATCTCCAGCCCGCAGTTTCCCGCAAAGGCCATCTCCAGGAGCGTGGCGACGAGCCCTCCGTCGCTGCGGTCGTGCCCGGAAAGGACAAGCCCCTTCCCGATCAGTCCCTGGACGGCGTTGAAGGCCCGCCTCAGCAGCTTCGGGTCGTCCACGTCGGGGGATTCGTCGCCGACCTGGCCGTACGCCTGCGCGAGCGCCGACCCGCCGAGCCGGTAATTCCCTTTGCCGAGGTCGATGAGAAGGAGCCGGCTCTTTCCCGGCCGCTTGATGTCGGGCGTCACCACCTTCGTGATATCCGGGCAGGGGGCATAGGCGGAGATCACCAGCGTCCCGGGGGATTTGACCGTCTCGGCCGTCTCCCCGGAGCCCACCTTTGCCGCCATGGAGAGGCTGTCCTTTCCACCGTCGATCGCGATGCCGAGCTCGATCAGGATCTCCCGCAGCGCGACCGCCGCGTCGTAGAGCCTCGCCCCCTCGCCGGGGAGCTTCGCGGCCCACATCCAGTTCCCGGAGCATTTGACGTCTCCGAGCCGGCGGATCTTCGCCCAAACGAGGTTGGTCAGCATCTCCGCCACGGTGAGCCGGGCCATTGCGGCCGGGTCGATGAGGGTCTTGACCGGTTGCTCTCCGATCGCGATCGCCGCGCCGGTTTGCCCGAAGTGGCTCTGTGCGATCACGGCGACGTCGGAGACGGTGAGCTGCAGCGGTCCCGCGCACTGCTGCCGGGCGACAAGCCCCGTGACGCTGCGGTCGACCTTGTTCGTGAGGAACCGCTTCGACCCGACGGAAAGGAGGCGCAGGACCCGGTCCAGCGCGCCGCGGACGCTCACGCTCCGGGGAAGCGCAAGGGGCGAGAGCGCGGGCGCGATGCGATCGAGCCGGAACGTCTTCTGCGGCATGTCGCCCAGGACCTTTTCCAGGTCGAGGTCCACCGGCGTGCTCCCGTCGCGCTCGTCGTGCAGGACGATCCGGCCGTCCCCGCTGATCCGCCCGATGAAGGCGCAGGGGACCTTCTCCCTGCGGCACACCGCCTCGAACGTTTCCCTGCTCCCGGGCCGGATGAGCAGAGCGTTCTGCTCCTGGTATTCGGCGCCCCACAGCTCGAGGGCGGAGAGGGTGTCGTCGCCGCTCTGGATCTTGCGGACCTCGATCCGCGCTCCCGCCGGGTAGATGATCTCCTTGACGACGTTGCAGTTCCCGCCCGCGCCCTGGTCGTGGATGCTGACGATCGGATTGCGGTCCCCCATCTCGACGCAGGCGCGGATGACGCGGTTCACCTTCTGCTCCATTTCGGCGTCGCCGCGCTGGACGGCGTTGAAGTCGAGCTCCGCGACGTTTTCTCCCTGGATCATGCTGGAGGCGGCCCCTCCGCCCAGGCCGATCCGGTAGGCGGGCCCCCCGATCTTCGTGACGAGCATTCCCGTCTCGGGCGCACCCTTTTCGACGTGCCGGGAGTCCATCTGCCCGATCCCGCCCGTGAACATGATCGGCTTGATCCACTCCCTGCGCTCCCCGCCGGGCAACCGCAGCCCGAACGACCGGGTGAAGCCCTGGATGACCGGCTCTCCGAACTTGTTCCCGTAGTCGGAGGCTCCGTTGGACGCGTCGATCCCGATCGAAAGGGGGGAGGCGAGGTTGCCCGGGTAGGCAAAGGAAGGGTCCTCCCAGGGGAGCCGGTAGCCGGGGATCCGCAGGTTCCCGACGCAGTAGGCGGCCGTCCCCGCGACGACGAGCCCTCCCCGCCCCGTGGCCTGGACGTCCCGGATCCTCCCTCCCGTTCCCGTTTCCGCCCCGGGGAAGGGGGCGACGCCGCTCGGGAAGTTGTGCGTCTCCGCCGTGAAGATGAGGTGATAGGCGGGGCGGGCCTCCGTCATCCGGGAGCACGTTCCGGGATGCTCGGGCAGGAGCGTCCGGATCCGGTACCCCCGGATCGCGCTCGAGTTGTCCTTGAAGGCGATCACGCTGTTGGCCGGGTTCGCCTTCAGGGGGTCCTTGACGATCCGCATGAGGGTTTCCGGGATTTTCGTTCCGTCGACGATCAGCTTCCCCCGGAAGAACCAGTGGCGCGAGTGCTCGCTGTTGGACTGGGAGAGGTCGAAGCACTCCACGTCGGTGGGATTGCGCTGGAGATCCTTGGCGAAAAGGTCGAAGTAATACTCGATGTCCCAGGCGTCCAGCCCCAGCCCCAGCTCCGCATTGATCCGTTGAAGAGCCGGGAGCCCCTCCTCGATCAGGGGGACGGTGCGGACGCTTTCCGGCCGGATCCCCGTCTCGAAGGTCGAAAGGGGGGCGGGATAGGGGCACTCCGTCATCCGGTCGTGGACTTTCGACAGGAACGGCTCGATCCGGTCCCCGGCGGGCTCGCGGTCCGCGACAAGCCGGTACCGCCTCGACCGCTCGATCCGCCGGATCTTGTCGAGGCCGCACGCGCGGCATACGGAGACGGCATTCGTGGACCACGCCGTGGTGAAGTTCATCCTCGGGCCCACTTCGAGGACCCGGTCCCCGTGGAATAAGGTTTCGGGGGCGAACCGGTCCGGCTCGAACGTCTCCGCCAGCAGCCACCGCAGCGTTTCGATCTCCGCGTCGTTCAGGGGCTCCGACGCCTCGATGTTGAAGCAGTACTCCGTCTCGATCCGCCGGACGCGCGGGGACACGTTCTTCCGGGCGAAGGCAAGAAGATCCTCCGCCTTCGTCTCGGAGAGTGCGGGGTACCTATAGAAATGGAGCAGTCTCATCGCATGACCGACATGGTCCCGGGATCTTGGATCCTGCAATCCTACCGGGGAATCGGGAAGTTCTCAAGGTCCGGACGCCGCGCCGGGTTTCCGGCCGTGATCGTCTTTCCTCTACATATACATACGATTATGCTGGATTGCGGCCTTATGTTATAGGCACGGCGTTTTTTTTTCCGGGAAGCCCCTTGAATAAGAACGAGGTGCCAGGAGGGGAGGATCGCCGATGCCCTGCGGTCGTGATCGAAGAAAGCCTGCTTCTGAGAACCTGAAATTTTATATAAAAAGAGAAAAATATTTTCCTCTATTCCCAAAAAAAATCACCTGTGCATGCGGTTTCATTATGAACAGCTCTATATTTCAAACGGTTAGGAGTCGGGTAATCGAAGGTATACATGTTGCTTAAGAGTTATGACCTTTTTCCGGAGGTTGGTGAAGAAGTGTTAATAATAAAATATAGTTTTTCCTTTTTTTTTTATTTTTCGTTTGTTTTCCTATCCGCCTATAATCCATCCCAGCAGAAACCCAAGTTCGAGTCCGAGCAGCCGTTGAGCATCCTTTGGTTTCATCCGCAATCGCCGCGTGGAGGTATCGTTCGATGTTTCGTTGGTTAATCGGCTCGAGCCTCAAATTCCGCTTCCTCGTATTGGCGATCGCCGCTGCGTTGATGTTCTTCGGAACCCAGCAACTTCGCAAAACGCCGGTCGACGTATTCCCCGAGTTCGCGCCGCCGAAGGTGGAAATCCAGACCGAAGGTCCCGGAATGACCTCCATGGAGGTGGAAGAGCTGATCACGATCCCGATGGAGGATCAGCTCCGGGGGATACCGGGCGTTGAATACGTCCGCTCCTCGTCCGTGGTGGGATTGTCCCAGGTCGTGCTCCTTTTCAAGATGGGCACCGATCTCATGGAGGCGCGGCAGCGCGTACAGGAGCGTCTGAAGCTGGCGATCGCGGAGCTGCCGCAGTCATCCGGCATGCCGATCATGCTCCAGCCCCTTTCGTCCACCAGCCGGGTCATGAAGATCGGGCTCACCTCGAAGGTCTACGACATGATGGACCTTTCCATGATCGCCTACTGGACGATCAAGTTCCGCCTCATGG
>MGQW01000040.1 GCA_001798885.1 Deltaproteobacteria bacterium RBG_16_64_85 | reverse complement strand
GGCTCCCCCTGGAAAATCCTTCGTTGCCCGTCCATTATATCGGGAACGTGGTAGCATCCACGGTTGATTTCCCGCAGCGGAGGAAGCGGCGGCCCATGGTCGGGGTTCATCTCGTTCTCTTCTGGCTTTCGCTTGCCGCCTACGGTGCGGAGGCGGGTCTGCAGCTGGGCGGCATAACGCCGAAGTCTCCCTACCGTTCGGCCCTTTTCGGGGGGCTCGTCCTGCACGCCCTCTTCCTCATCCTGCGGTGGGTCCTGTCGGGGCACGCGCCGATGGCCGGGCTCTTCGAGTCGCTCTCGGTCTTTTCCTTCTGCTCCGCCCTCTCGGCCTTTCTCCTCTGCGGAACGGAAAACACGATGCGCGCCTGGAAGCCCCTTGCCGTGCTGGTGGTGCTTCCCCAGGCCGGGGCGGCGCTCATCGGCAAGCGGCTGACCCCCCTCTACCCGGCGCTGGACACGCCGTGGTTCGCCGCCCACGTGGGCCTGTCCTTTCTGGGGTACGGCCTCTTCGCAGCGGGTTTTGCCCTTTCCTGGGCGTACCTGCGGGACGGGGGGGACGAGGCGTATCACGCCGCGGGAAGGTCGGCGCTTTACGGGTTCTCGGCGTTCTCGGCGGGGATGGTGTGCGGCGGGATCTGGGCGTTCTACGCCTGGGGCTCCTACTGGATCTGGACGCCCAAGGAGATCTGGTCGGTGGTCTTGTGGGTCTACTTTGCGGTGCTTACCCACCTCAAGTTGATCCCCGCATCGGAAGAGTGGCCGCGCTGGGGGAGGCGGCTGGAGATGGGCGCCACCGCGGCCGGCTATTTCGTGATGCTGGCCACGTTCCTCGGCGTGAGCCTCCTTCTGCGCAGCTCGCACTCGTTCTGAGCAGGTCCCGGCGGCCGCCCCTGTACGAAGGGCGCTCACCGGCTCCGCAGCCTTGGAGGGGGGCTCCGTTCGTGGCTCGCCGTGCGATGAATCCGCACGGCTGCGCTTAACCTCACTGCGCCCTCCCTCCTGCGGCTGCTGCGCCGTCGCCCGGGGACCCTGGCTCGCCGGCCTCCAGAGATCCATTCCCTCAGATCCCGGCATTCGAGGGCCGCTGCATCCCCGCCGGCATCGTTGCCCGCCCTCGCCGTACCGCGGCGGGTACGCCTCGGTCGGGCGCCTCGCCGGGCGCGGCGCATCGACCCTCTCGGTGCACGGCCTCTTCAGGAACGGATCTCTGGATGCCGGGGGGCTCCGTTATCAAGCGCTCGCGACCTGCGACCGCTCGCTGCCGGTTCCGCTCACCGGGGACATTCCCTTGGGGGGACATTCCTCTATAAAGTTTTACGTTGAGGAGTGTCCCCCCCTCAGGGGAGAGGAGTGTCCCCGCCCATTCGCTCCACAGGCCGCCTCGTCGACCCCCCCCGCCTCGCCCCGGGTCCCCGGTTGCGTTGCCGCGGTCTGCGGCGGAGCCTGTCCCTGGTTCCCTCGCAACAAGGAGCAACCGGGGCTCCTTTGCCTTGGCGGGGCCCCTCTCCTGCGGCTGCTCCGCGCGGTCGCCATTCCCGGGGGGCGCGGGACCGGTTATGCCGTGGTCTCGTCTGATTTCCGGTTCCTTTTTTCCCCTGGGTTCGTCATATGATGGAAGAAGTGTCCACTTCGTGAACAGGAGGAGGATGGCGTGATCCGGGCTGCCTGGCGGTTTCTCACCTCCCTTACGACCTGCGCATGGGTGGGGCTCGCATTCTGCCTGGCGGGCGCCGCAGGCTCCGCGCTGCTGGGGCGGTACCCGGAAATCTTCTCCGACATGGACGCCCAGGTCTTCTCCGGGTGGTTTGCCCGGAAGGGGTTTGCCGCGCCGGGGCCGACGTCGTGGCTGTACGGACTTCTCCTGGCGACCGCCCTCTTGGCGGTGAACGCCGCCTGCTGCACCTTCGAGCGCCTCGTGCAGATCTTCCGCGGAAAGGTCACGCTTCGCCGCCTCCTGCCCCACGTGATGCATCTCGCTTTCCTGGGCGTGGTGCTCTCCCACCTGGCAAGCAGCATCTACGGGGACCGTAATCCCGGCATCGCAGTTCCCGAGGGAGGGTTCGAACCTGTTGGGAGGACGGGATGGGTGCTCAAACTTGACCGCCTCGATCTGGTGATGGGGGCGGAAGGAACCCCGAAGGATGTATCGGCGGCGGTGACTTTGTACCGGGACGTGACGCCGGTCGCGAAAGGGGTCGTCCGCACCAACGAGCCGCTTTTCCACGAGGGGTACGGAGTCTACCTGAAAAACTTCGGACCGACACCGTGGGGCGCCCCGTACGCCGTATTCGACGCGAACCGGGACCCCGGGGCGGTGGCGGTCCTCGTCTCCTCGGTCCTGTTCACCGTGGCGAATCTCCTGTACCTCGTCCCCGCGAGGAGGGAGAATGCGTAGGGTTCGACCCATGCCGCTTCGGAAAGGCGACGTGATCGCGGTCGTCGCACCCGGCGGGCCCGTGGAGCCGGCAAGGCTTGCGCGGGGGCTTGCCCGCCTCGCGGCCGCGGGATTCGTGCCCGAGGCCGCGAAAGGGCTGCTTGACAGGGAGGGGTACCTGGCAGGGGATGACGGGCACCGGACGGCGCAGATCGAGTGGGCGCTCGCGCATCCCAAGGCCCGGGCCGTCATGGCGGCCCGCGGAGGATACGGCACGACCCGGCTCCTCCCGCTCATCGACTGGAAGAAGGCCGCTTTGCACCCCCGGCTCCTGATCGGGTACAGCGACATGACGGCGATCCTTGCCTACGTCTCCACCCGGCTGGGTCTTGCAGCGATCCACGGCCCGATGGCGGCGGCGGACCTGGCGGTGCGGCCCGACGGGGGGGCGATCGACGCCTTCATCCGGCTCGTGGGGGGGCGGGTTACCCCCCGGGAGCCGTGGGGGGGGCCGTGTGAGCGGTTGCGGGGCGGCGCCGTGGAAGGGGTGCTGACCGGCGGGTGCCTCTCGGTGCTCACCGCTATGCTCGGGACGCCATACGAACCCGACTTCCGGGGGGCGCTCCTGTTTCTGGAGGACGTCCGGGAGCCGCCGTACCGGATCGACCGGATGCTCACGCAGTGGGTCCAGTCCGGCCGCCTGCGGAAGATCGCGGGCATCGTGGCGGGGAATATTTCTCCGATGAAAAACGAGGGGGAGGAGGAGATCCGCAGGGTCTTTGCCGCAGCCGGCAGGCAACTTTCCGTCCCGGTCTGGTGGGGGTTCCCCGCCGGCCACGCCCGTCCGAACTACCCCCTTCCGTTCGGCGTGCGGGCGAGGATCGACGCACGGGGACGGATTTTCCTCCTCGAATCCCCGGTAGCGGAAACGTGACCCGGGAAATCCAGGGTGACGCGGAGCGTTTCCGCGAGGCGATGGAACTGCTCCGGCGAGGCGCCTTCGAGAGGGCGTACCAGGCCGCCGTCCTCCTCCTGGGCCGGGAGGAACAGATCCTCTTCCAGGGTTCGGCCGGGGAGGCGCGCCTCTCCTCGATATTTGACATTTCCTCCCTGACCAAGCCGCTGGTCGCCTCCCTTTTCTACCTTCTCGTCCAGCAGGGGAAGCTGTCGCCCGGCGGGAAGGTCTCGGAAGTTCTCCCGGCGCGCTCTCCCGACCCGGCGTTTCCGGAGATCACCTTCCTTCACCTCCTGTCCCACACCTCCGGGCTCCCGGCGTACCGTCCTCTCTACCGGGACGTGCGGGAAGCCGAGGAAAAGGAGGGGAGGAGGATGCGGGGGACTGCGGAGGGGCACGACCGGGTCGTTGACGCCGTCCTGTCCATGCCCCTCGAATCCCCCCCGGGAACGGCCTGCGTGTACAGCGACCTCGGCTTCATCCTCCTGGGCCGGGCGATCGAGGCAGCGTCTTTCACTACGCTTGACCGTCTCCTGCGGCGGGAGCTTTCGGGGCCGCTGGGGATGCGGGACACCGGGTACCTCCCCCGTTTGACCTGCAGCGAGTGCGAGACGGGGAGGCTGTTATCCACCGGGCATTCGGAGGAGCGGGGGATGGAAAAGGTGGGGGAGGTCGACGACGAGAACGCGGCGGCGATGGGGGGCGTGGCGGGGCACGCGGGGGTGTTTTCCACGGCGCACGACCTCTTCCTTTTCGCGCGGGAGATCCTGAGGGCAAGACGGGGAGAGGGAAGGGTGCTCACCCGACGCTCGGCGATGGACATGACGACGAGGGTCGACTCGCCCCCCGGGTCTCCCCGGACCCCGGGGTGGGACACTCCGACGCCGGGGGCGGAAGGCGGGTCGCAGGCCGGGCGCCATTTCCCGGAAGGGTCGATCGGCCATCTGGGGTGGACGGGATGCTCCCTCTGGATCGATCCGTCGCGGGGAATCACGGCCGTGCTTCTCACCAACCGGGTGTACTTCGGACAGCGGAACGAAGGCCTGAAAACCTTGCGGCCGAGGATCCACGACGCTGCCATGGAGGCGTTGAAGCAGGAATGAAAAACGTTCACCTGATCGCAGCGTGCGGGGTGGGGATGGCCTCCCTGGCCGGGATGCTCAAGGAGAAGGGGTTCCGGGTAACCGGGTCCGACGCCAACGTCTACCCGCCGATGAGCACGCAACTCGAAGCGCTGGGGATCCGGCTCCGATCCCCCTACGCAGCCGAAAACATTCCGGAGGACGCCGATCTCGTTGTCGTGGGGAACGCCGTGTCCCGGGAGAACCCCGAGGCGAAGGAAGCGGTCCGGCGCGGGCTTCCCGCCCTCTCGATGCCCCAGGCGGTGGCCGACTTCTTCCTCGAGGGGAAGACGCCGATCGTCGTGGCGGGTACGCACGGGAAGACGACCATCACGTCGCTTCTTTCGTGGTCCCTTGTCGCGTTAGGTGCCGACCCCTCGTTCCTGGTGGGCGGGATCCCGCGGAATTTCCCGGTGAGCTACCGGGTGGGCGGTGGGCCGCACTTCGTGATCGAGGGGGACGAATACGACACGGCGTACTTCGACAAGGGGCCGAAATTTCTCCACTACCGCCCCCGCATCGCGCTCCTCACCAGCATCGAGTTCGATCACGCAGACATCTACCGGGACCTGTCCCACCTCAAGGAGTCGTTCCGGCGCCTGGTCATGATCCTCCCGGAGGACGGGCTCCTGATCGCCTCCGCGGACTACCCGGACGTGGTCGAGGTTGCGAAGGAAGCGCGGTGCCCGGTCTGCTGGTACGGCGTCGAAACCGGTTTCCCGGCGACGCCGGGCGATGCACTTTGGCGCGTACGCTCCCTGCCGGAAGAGGGGGAGTATTCCCGGTTCCGGCTGGAACGGGGGATAGAGGCGCACGAGTTCCGGCTCCGGCTCCCGGGCAGGCACAACGCGTGCAACGCCGCGGCTGCGGCGCTGGCGCTTTTCCGCCTGGGATACCCGGCGGACCGGATCGCGGAGGCGTTTTCCGGGTTCGAGGGGGTGCGGCGCAGGCAGGAGGTGGTGGGGGAATTCGGCGGGGTTCTCGTGATCGACGACTTCGCGCACCACCCGACGGCCGTCCGGGAGACGATCCGGGCGATCCGGGAGCGGTACCCGGGGCGGCCGGTCATCGCGGTGTTCGAACCCAGATCCAACACGAGCCGGCGGAAGATCTTCCAGCGGGAGTTTTCCGAGGCGCTCTCCGGCGCCGACTCGGTCGTCGTGGCCGGCGTGTTCGGCGCGGAGAAGTTTCCGCCCGGGGACCGTCTGGACCCGGCAGAGGTGGTCGCCGCGGTCCGGGCAGGCGGCCGGGAAGCCTTCTCCATCGAAGAGGTCGACCGGATCGTGGATCATCTTGCGTCCACCGCCCGCCCCGGGGATCTCGTCCTCATCATGTCCAACGGAGGATTCGGAGGGATCCAGGGAAAGCTCGCCCGGGCGCTCGAAGCGCGCTCGATCGTCCCGCCGGTTCCCGGGAAGACTCCCTGAAAGACGGCTGCGACCGGGGACCCTGGCTCACGGGGGGATTCCGCGTCGCTACGCTCGCGACCTTCGCCCGCTCGCAGCCGATTCCGCTCGACGGGGACATTCCTGCTCCATCTCCGGGATAAGGGAGAGGAGTGTCCCCGCCCATTCGCTCCACAGGCCACCTCGTCGACTCCCCCGCATCGCCCCGGCTCCCCGGTCGCAACTGACTGCCGCCGGTGCCGGGCTCACATATTGTTTTTGTTTGACTTTCCCGGGGTGTCTGGTAGATTCAGCCCGGTATGGGGTTGGGACGGAGTAAAAACGCTGCACGGCCCTTGTTGTTTCTCCTGTTCGCGGTCCTGCCGGCGGTTTCTTCGGTGGCTTGGGCGGCGGAGTACCCCCGTCGCATCGCCATCGCCCCCTTCACCATCCTGGGTCCCCAGGAACAGATCCGGCAGACCGTCGACATTCTTCCCCGGCTCCTGTCCTCGCGCCTGATGGCGCTGGCGGGCGCCGAGGTCCTTTTGCTTCCCCCCGGCGACAGGCACCCCGAGGAGGCCGCCCGGGGAGCCGGCCTGCCCCTGCTTCTCAAGGGATCGGTCGCCAAGCTCGGCGCGGGGTACAGCATCGACGTCACGGTAACCGAGCCCCCCACGGGGAAGGTGGCCGGCGCCTTCTTTGCTTCCGCGGCCACGGAAGACGAGATCATCCCCCGTCTGGCCGACCTGGCCGCGGAGATCTCGGAGAAGCTGTTCGG